>NZ_BAAARF010000004.1:0-251692 GCF_039532055.1 Kocuria salsicia
AAGGTAGCGTCAGGCACGTCGAGGTCTTCCAGATGAGGCGTGTAGGAACCTTCATCTTCGGGAGGCCTCGACCCCTATCCGGCGACCGACGCGCCGACCCCAACTACACCCTGGATCCTGAAGAGCCCTCAAACGTTCCGATCAGCGAGAGCACCAAGCCGTCCTTAGGGCGTGTTGCTAAATGCTCGTTCAGCTACGGTCTTCGTGTGCTCGATACATCCAGACTCCGAATGAGGCGGCCTCGTGAAGCTGACGTCGATGCGGTCCTCGCCTATAGGTCGAGACCGGACGTGGCTCAGTACCTGAGCGCTGGAACGTGGACTCGGGAGCACACCGTGAGTGAGCTCTCCCTGTACGCTGCAGCGCGGTTCGACGGCCCCGGCGACGAGCTGGTTCTGGTTGTCGAGCTTCTTGAGACAGGCGAAGTTGTCGGAGAGGTCGGGCTCGTCTGGCTTCACGATGACAGCGCCGAGATTGGTTACGTGTTCAATCCCCGTTTCGGTGGGAAGGGCCTGGCAACTGAAGCTGTGGGCGCTCTCCTGGCTGCTGCCCTCAGCGACTGGGGCTTCGTTCAAGTGGTAGCTAAGACGGACGCCGCCAACGAATCTTCGCGTGCGCTTTGCGAGCGGCTTGGCATGAATCTGGTCGCGACGACGCTCACAACGGACGGGCGAGGCGTCGAGGAATCTGCCTACGCTGTGTCGGCATCGGCAAACTGAAGATCAGTTCGGAGAAGAAGAGCTGGGTCTCTCGGCCCACAGCAGGGTCGCGGCGAGGCAGAGGGCTGCGTGGTAGTTACGGGCGGTCTTGTCGGAGCGCATCGCGATGCCCCGCCACTGTTTCAGCCGGTTGAAACACCGCTCGACGACGTTCCGGCCCTTGTAGTCGTCCGCGTCGAACACAATGGGCCGGCCCGGACGCTTTCGGCGATGTGCGATTTGGTCGTTGCGCTCAGGGATCGTCGTCTTGACGTCCCGTGCCCGCAGCCATGCGCGGCTGGCCTTCGATGGGTATCCCTTGTCGGCGCGCAACCGGTCCGGCCGAAGTCGTGGACGTCCCGCGGTCGGGACGCGGATCTGGTTCATCGTCGCCGGCAACATGATGGTGTCGGCGACCTGGCCGCCGGTTACGACGAACCCGAGTGGTCGGCCTCTGCCGTCGCAAACGAGATGTGTCTTCGTCGTGAGCCCGCCGCGCGACCGGCCGATCGCATGATCCGACGGCTCAGCGGTGGACTTGTTGTAGTTCGAAGTGCCCTTTTTAGCCCGTGGCAGTGTCGCTCCATGCTGATGCACGCGTGCGATTGTGGAATCGATTGACGCCACCCAGTCGATGTCCCCATTGCGCTCGACTACGCCTTGCACGTGTTCGAGAACACGCGCCCAAAGGCCGTCCTTCGCCCATCGGTCAAAGTTGCGGTAGATCGTGTTCCAGTTTCCGAACCGCTCCGGCAGGTCTCGCCACGGAGCGCCCGTCCGGAACCGCCACACCACCGCTTCCACGATGACCCGACGATCGACTGGCGGGCGTCCTCTCGTTTTTGCAGGCGGGAACAGCGGACCGATGACAGACCACGTTTCGTCAGAGATCACGTCACGCGACACAATCCAAGGATGACCGAACGGTTCCGGCCGGCCGTTTAGCAACACGACCTAGGCTCGTACCGGAGCACGCCGGGGACTTGGTATTCAGGGTCGTCCGGCAGCCACCAGAAACCGGACCACTCGGCAGACGTGTCGAGGTTCAAAGGGTCATTCGCCACGACTCTCCTTGTTGAATTCGGTGGAACTACTTCTCTCCGCTATCAGAGAGCCTTACCTGTCTGAACTGCATCTTGGTTCGATCGCATGTTTGCCACCTTAAGGGTGCGTCGCGTTGATGGTCTTGGCCAGCTTCTCGAAGTTGGCCAGCGTTGTCTGAGAGAGCGCCTCTACCTTCGACGGGTCACTAAGCAAGACCGCCGCTGGACGCCAGTGGTCGAATTTGCTGTCCAGTGCCTCGAGCCGGAGAAGAAGGCGATCTGGGTGATCCGGCAGATCGCTCACCTTGTGCTTCTTACCGAACGCCTCGTTATACAGCTTTAGATAGTCCCCGGCCGTGAAAAGGTCCTCGATGTCGCTGTGCTTCTGGTTGAGGACGGACCCGACGAAGATAATCCGGCCCCCGTCAATCTTGTTCGCCCGCACCGCAGCCTCGACCTTTCCGCCGCCCTCGGTGCCGGAGTCGAGCAGGACGGTGACTGAGACCTTCTTACCCAGTAACGAGACGAACGCAGGTACGTTCGATGCACCTCCGGCAGGGAGGACGCGCCAACGCTCGTCAAGACCTTCACGACCCTGGTCGCGTAGGTAGCGACCGACGATGTCGAGGTAAGCGAGATCCGAAGGCCCCTCTACGAGCAGGTTCCTCTCCCCGATGAAGAGGTTCTGCGACAGGTCGTAACCGAGCGCAGCCTGAAGCGGGAACGCACTATCTTCACCGACTTCTAGCGCATCCGAGGACGTGACGGACCCGACGTCGTCCCCTTTGTCCTCTACGACGCGGACACGCTCAATCTCCTCGACCATGAACGGCGAATGCGTCGTGTAAAGCACCTGCCCGGCTGGCGCGAGACGTTCGTTGATAAAGCGGAGGAAGTCCCGTTGGGCCTTCGCATGAAGCGTGAGTGCAGGCTCATCCAGAAGGATCACCACGTCTTCAGCCTGGTGCTCGAACTCACTGAACGCCGCGAGGAATGAGAAGAACCAACGGTACCCGGACGAGCGCTGCGAGAAGTTGTTCGTGAATTCGTGCTTTCGGTCCTCGACTCGGAAGTTGAGGTAGCGCACGACGCTGTGCATCCCACGGCCATCCTGAATGATCTCTGGCTCCGTCAGGATCTTGATGCGCAACTCAGGGTTCGTGCTCCAATACTCGGCCATCTCCCGTGACATGTCATTTGACACTGCCTCGAGCTCCGCGGTGCTGGACTCGAAATCCGAGTCGATCATGGAGTCCACGTCCGTGTCAGCGAGACGCAGGAGCGCACGGGCAGTCTGCTTCGAGGATGCGCCCGGCTGCTCATCCTCCTTCGTACGCAGCGAGGCTACATCGATGCGGCCTTCAAGGTTTTGGTAGTCGGCGAATCGGAAAAACTTCGGCATGCGCGCGCGTACCGTCTTCCGGGCAATCGCGTTCACGTCATCGCTGTCGCCGAGTAGTGCACTGATCCTCGCGAGTACGTCCTTGTTGGTTGTCCCCTGAACTAAACGTGCAGGGTCGGCGACAGCTTCATCTTGCCCTTCTAGAGCGGCTGCCGCTGCCGTTGCGGCCGTCTCGACATCGGCTGCTACCCGTACGGCGAGCTCGGCCTTGAGCGAAGCGACAGTGTCGTGAGCTTCCAGAAGAGAATCCGTGTCGGGGTGTCCGGCGAGGACGTTACGTAAGAACCGACCCTCATCGGTTCCGATCGTGACCCACACCTCACCGTCGTAACGCCGACCGATCGTAGTTGTCTTCTTCGTCGAGACGCCTTCGCCTAGTGCCTCGCGGAGTGCTGCGAGGTCATCAGCCTCTAATCGGAACTCAGCCTGAATCGGGGATACCCTCGAAAGTTCTTCCCCTCGGCCATCCCGCTTCCATCGCCAACGAGGGTAGTCGTCGCGTTCGACGAACTCATCACCGTAAACCGGATTCAGTCTGTAAAGCGCGTCGATCATTGTCGATTTGCCGGACTCGTTCATGCCGACCAGAGTCGTCACGTCTTCCTGGACTGGCACGTCTGTGGAATCCAGAACGTTTTTGTACCGGCGAACCCGGAACGATGTCAGTTTCACTTGTGCACCCCTCAGTAGATGTCGAGCCCTGAGTCTTCAGGCTACGGTGATGCACTGACATCGGAGCGGTTGCAGCAGGTCCAGCGTCCATCTCAGTGCGTGCAGCGTCTCAGTGAAGTCGCATTAAGACCGATCGGGCTTGGCGGAAGTCAGGCGTCGGATCGCCGACCGATGCTCGCCCAGTACGGGCACTCACCGTCGTGGTTAGTCCAATCGCACGCGTGCGGGCCCTCGTGGTGGTGCCACCCGCCAAAACGACCGATCTCTTCAGACCAGTGCTCTCAGCGGATGACCTTATGTGAACGGTCCGTGTTGTCAGCGACCATTGCCCCATCATCTCCTTCTGAGGATGAAAGTCTCATGCACTCTTCCGGTACGTCGCATTGAACACGGCCCCGGCGAGCCATTGCTTAAAGCTGCTGTTGTCCTGGAACTCCTTGAAGAGCTGAGTGTCATCTGAGATGAGGCGCAGCATGACTTGGCTGAGGGCACGGTCACTCTCGACGCGGGCGTTCACTGGGTCATCGTTGGCCTGCGCATTCTTGTAGGCCTCGTCCTCGGCAACCAGCCGCGGGATCTCTTCGGTGATGAACCGCTGGACACGATCCGCATCGTTCCACTCGATATTGCCGAAGTGATCGTTGAAACTCCGGACGATCGCCGAGAGCCTCTCGAGCTCCGGATCCGAGAGGTGTCCTCCGCTGGCAGCCGGGATCGGTGCAAGGGTGCCATCTTCGTCATCGAGCACGATCTTCATCGCCTTGAGCTTCTCAGCGCGATACGACTCCAAGTCGATGTTCTCGAGGATCCCGGCGGCGAGATCCTCCTCCTTGGGAGCCGGCAGTTTGGGCACCAGGTGGTCAAGGAAGATCGATCGCTTCTCCCACTCAGCGCTGCCGTAGGGCAGGACGGTGGAGAGGAAGTTGTAGGTGCGAAGGAAAGCCTTCGCACCGCCCTTGAACGCCACCTGATCGTCCTCGTCGGGCATCTCGATGTACTCCGCGACACTCACGTCGAGCAGCGGGTCCAGCTGGTCGCGCCTCTCCCCCGCCAGGTACCGGCTAACAAATTCTTCGACCTGCTCAGGTGTGTAGATCCCGAATGCGTCGAGGTCGTTGACCAGGTCATGCAACTTGTTGGCGTCTGTCTCTTCAGCCAGCACGGTCGTGCGGTAGTACGGTTCAAACGCGCGCTGGATCTCCTCAGCATCGTTGGCAAAGTCGAGAACGAAGGTGTCGTGCTTCGCCGGATGTGCCCGATTGAGCCGCGACAGCGTCTGCACCGCCAGGACACCCGACAACGCCTTGTCCACGTACATCGTGTGCAGCAGTGGCTCGTCGTAGCCGGTCTGGAACTTGTTCGCGACGACGAGGATCCGGCTCGGGTCGGTCTTCACCTGTTCGACGATCGCGTTGGAGGGAAAGCCATTCAAGCTTGCCTCGGTGACCTTCAGCCCTTTGTACTCGTGCTCACCAGAGAATGCGACGACCGCCTTGTACGGGCTCTTGCGGGCTGCGAGCGCGTCACGAATCGCATGGAAGTACTCGATGCACCGTGCGATCGACGAAGTTACGACCATTGCCCGCGCTTGGCCGCCGATCTTCCGCTTCGCGACCACCTGAGCAAGGAAGTGCTCGACCATGATGTCGGTCTTCTGAGCAATGGCGTGCTCGTTGCCCTCGACATAGGCACGAAGCTTCTTCGAGGCGCGCTTCGCATCGAACTCGGGATCGTCCTCCACAGTCTTCATCAGCTTGTAATAGCTGCCGACCGGCGTGTAGTTGGAGAGGACATCGATGATGAAGCCCTCCTGAATCGCCTGCTTCATCGTGTACGAATGGAATGGTCGGAAGCTGGTGCCTCCTTCGGCGTTGGGCACCGGCTCGCCGAACATCTCGAGCGTCTTGTTTTTCGGCGTCGCCGTGAAAGCGAAGTAGCTCGCGTTCGTCAGCAGCTTCTTGCCCTCGATGATCCGGTTGATCCGGTCCTCGACGGTGTCTTCGGCGTGGGCCTCGATGCCGCCGAGTGCGCTCGAGACGGCCGCCGAAGTCTTCGACCCCTGGGACGAGTGCGCCTCGTCGATAACGATGGCGAACCTACGGTCACGATGGTCTGCTCCGATGTCATCCAGGATGTACGGGAACTTCTGCACCGTCGTGACGATGATCTTCTTGCCAGCCGAAATCGCGCGGCGCAGGTCCCCCGACCGATCCGCGTGAACCACCGTCGAGCCCACCTGTAGGAACGACTTGATGGTCTGTGTGAGCTGGTTATCGAGGATGATGCGGTCCGTGACGACGATAATCGAGTCGAAAGCGATGCGACCGTCATGGGTCGTCTCGGTCAGCTGATGGGTCAACCAGGCGATCGAGTTCGACTTGCCACTACCTGCAGAGTGCTGGATCAGGTACCGGCGGCCCGCGCCGTTCGCCTCGACATCGGCGAGCAGCCTTCGGACGACGTCGAGCTGGTGGTAACGCGGGAAGATCGCCTTCGAGACCTTCTTGCCGGTCTTCTGATTCTTCTCGACAACGATCTGTGCGTAGTTCTCGATGATCCCCGCGAGGCTGAGCGGAGCGAGCACCTCCCGCCAGAGGTAATCGGTCATCACGCCATCGGGGTTCGGCGGGTTGCCGGCCCCGTCGTTGAAGCCCCGGTCGAAGGGGAGGAACCATGAGGAAACGCCCTTGAGCTGGGTGCAGAATCGGGCTCGCTGGTCGTCGAGCGCGAAGTGCGCGATCGTCCGACCGAACGCGAAAAGCGGCTCGCGGGGGTCTCGGTCGCGCTGATATTGCTGGACCGCGTCCTCGACCGTCTGGTTCGTGATGTTGTTCTTCACCTCGAACGTGAACACCGGCAGTCCGTTGACGAACGCGACGAGGTCGACAGCGTCACCCGTGTTGCTCACGCTGTGATGCACCTGTCGTGTGACCACAAATCGGTTTGCCTCGAAAAGAGCGGCAGCCTTCGAGTTCGCCGCGTCGGGCGTCGGATAGTACAGATCAACATGCAGACCGAGGTGATCGATGCCGTTGCGCAACATATGCACAACGCCACGGCGCGTGATCTCCCCCTGAAGCCGCGCAAGGAACTTGTGACGCGTGGGCGTGTCCGAGGCTAGTCCAAGCGGCTCAATGAGGTCGGGCTGGGTAGCCTCGACGAACTCCGTGAATCGGCCAAGATCGAGCGCGTAGGACGCAACGTAGCCGGCAGGCGCTCCCTCGGCCCATCCCCCGTCGACCATCTGGTCGACGATAAGTGCCTCCAAGCTCTCCTCATTGAGACGCCGCATGCTCACTCCTCGCTTTCGCCCAGTTCGTCCTCGAGGTCATCATCCAACAGCGAGTCCAGATCGGTGTCCTGTTCCGGGGTGTTAGGCAACGACTCGGCGATCCCGCGGACGTCGACCTGCCCCGTCACGACATCGGCGACAAGGCGGGTTCGGAACTCTTGAAGCAGTTCTATCTCTCGCAAGGTGAGCGCGATTTGCTGATTCAGACGCGCGGTGTCGGCGATGATCGAGCCAACTATCGCCTGCTGCTCCTCGATCGGCGGCAAAGGCATCTTCATCGACATGAGCGTTGACGTGTAGAGCGGGCTCATTCCGTCACCCACGCCTCGTGCATTGATCCGGAGTCCTTCCGCGAACACCGGGTCTAGAAACAAGTTCTCGAAGTAGTCGTGGTACACCAGAGAACTTGGCTTCAGAACCGTGTAGTTTCTCGTAACCATGCCTGGCGTGCGACACCATCGAAATAGTCCCATGTGCGCCCGATATTTGTTAAGGACGAAATCTCCACGGTTGCATTGCTGCAGGTTATCCGAGTTCTCTGCCGCAATCGTCCCTGATCCTGGGGCACCACTCGGGACAAGGCCCACTGAGCGGGTGAGAGATAGTTGCGGGAGCGCAGAGTCGGTCACTGCTCGTGAAACCGGCTTGAAGATGCTGCGAGCAGGAACGAGACTCCAATGTTCGGGCAGAAGCCCAATCCACGGGACGCCGGAATCAACGAACGGCACTGTCCGGTCCAGACCCTTCGTGACTACGCGATTCACTATTTCGCGCGCCTGCTCTTCAAGGAGCGATATGAGACGAGTCCTCGCGGCGATTGCCCTACCGATGCGACTGTTCGCATGGGCGAGATACTTTGCGATCGCTGCCTGCTCATCCGCCCGTGGTAGCGAAACTTCGATGTTTCGCATGTGAGAAATGTCGAGATCCCACTGCCCGATCCGCACGCCGTCCGATGCTGCGCCGAATTTTGCCACATAGGGCTTACTTCGCAAAAGATACTCGCCGAAACGCGGGACCTCGAAGTCGGCTTCGAACACGAAGTAAGCAGGACTAACTATTCCGTCTACCGGGGCGAGTCCCAATGAGCCCTGCCAGGCCTTCATCTTGTTTATGACTAAGTCTCCCGACCGTGCAACCTTGTAGTTACCAAGATCGTCAGGAATCGCATTGTGATTTGCATCTTCATCTGAACGGACGAATACGCCGCGTTCACGGGCGACGGTCAGAAGTGGAAGATCAGGCCTGTCCCTTTCGCTGCGGGGAGTCAGGAGCGATCGAAGAGATCGGGTTTCCCACGCATCCGCCGATCTATCCACCCGCGGAGGAGAAAACATTGACACTGCCATCAGTCCTCACCTGCGATCTCAGCGATCAGGTCTTCAGTCTCTGCCTCCAGTGCACGGATGTCGGCCTGAATCTCAGCCAGGGTGCGCATCGGCGCGGGCTTGTAGAAATGACGAGTAAAGGAGATCTCGTAGCCGATCTTCGTCTTCGAGTCGTCGATCCAGGCATCAGGGGCGTATCGCTCGACTTCGCGACGGAAGAATGCTTCGACGCCGTCAGCATAATCACCCGCGGGCTCGTTGAGCGGTACCTGTTCGGTGTCGCGCAGCTCGATGTCGGGCTCGTACTCGACGACGCGGGCACGGCCGTCGATGACGGCTTCGTACCTCCCGTGCAGCGGATCCGGCGTTGCAGCGTACGGCAGTGCCTTGCGGATGAGAGGCGGAGCGCTCTCGTCGCGCACGCCGTCCTCCTTCAGCTGCTTGATCTCCTTCGCCGTGTAGACACGGTGCGGGTCGACACCGGCGATGCGCAACGGCCGCTCGACGGTGATCTTGTGGTACCCGAAGTCCACGCCGTCGAACACCTTCGAGTGATCGGTGTCTTCGTACTCGTCGAAAGCCGTGAACGCCTCGAGGACCTTGTCGGCGTCAGCCGAGCTGACCTCTACGCTCTTCTCGCCCAGGTTCTTGCGCAGCGGCGTGAACCAGTCGGTGGCGTTGATGAGCTGGACCTTGCCCTTGCGGCGATCTTCCTTGCGGTTGGAGAGCACCCACACGTACGTGGCGATACCGGTGTTGTAGAACATCTTCAGCGGCAGCGCGACGATCGCTTCGAGCCAGTCGTTCTCGATGATCCATCGTCGGATGTTGCTCTCGCCCTGGCCAGCGTCACCGGTGAACAGCGAGGAGCCGTTGTGCACCGATGCGACCCGGGAGCCGAGCTCGGTGCCCTGCTTCATCTTCGAGATCAGGTTCGCGAGGAACATCAGCTGGCCGTCGCTGCTACGCGTCACCAGCGAGAACTCGCTGTCATTGTCGTGGTTGACGACAAACCTTGGGTCGATGATCTTCTTCGCGCCGCCGAGGCGATCCTGGTCTGTCTTCCAGCTCTTGCCATACGGCGGGTTGGAGAGCATGAAGTCGAACTCCTGCCCTGCGAAGGCGTCGTTCGACAGGGTGGAGTGCTCCGGTCCGCCGACAATGTTGTCGGCCGCTTTGCCGTCGCCCTTGAGGATCAGGTCGGCCTTCGCGATCGCGTAAGTCTCGGCGTTAATCTCCTGCCCGTAGAGGTGCGTGGAGACCTTCTTGCCGGACAGCTCCGTCAGATGCTTCAGGGTCTCCTCGGCGACGGTCAGCATGCCACCGGTGCCCATCGCACCGTCGTAGAGCCGGTATGTACCCGCCGGGATCGTGTCTGCGATGGGTTCGAACATCAGCCGGGTCATCAGGCGCACAGCGTCACGCGGCGTCCAGTGCTCTCCGGCCTCTTCGTTGTTCTCCTCATTGAAGCGACGCACCAGCTCTTCGAAGACGGTGCCCATCCCGTGGTTGTCCAGCCCCGCTGGGGAGAGATCAAGGTCTGGAGCGAGGAACTTCTCGATCAACGCACCGAGCGCGTCAGCCTTCGTAAGCCGAGGTAGCTGGTTACGGAACTCGAAGTTGTCGATGATCTCCTGCACGTTTGGCGAGAACCCGTCCAAGTAGGCCTCGAAGTTCTGCCGCAGGCGCGTCGAGTTCGACACGTGCCGCAGATCCTGCAGCGAGAAACCAGACGTGTTGTAGAAGTCCTGCTTGGCCGCATCGCGCAGCGGTGCGTCCTGGTCAGCGACGCCCGCTTCGTCCAGCATCTTCTTCATCGCCATCACTGCATCACGCGTCGGGCCAAGGACGCTGTCCAGGCGACGCAGGACCGTGAAGGGAAGGATCACGTCCCGATACTTGCCTCGAACGTAGAGGTCGCGGAGGACATCATCAGCGATATTCCAGATGAGCGCCGCGATTCGTGCGTGGTTGATGGAGCTGTGTGGCACGGGGATCCTTCACTTGTGACTAGACAACCTGCCAAGCGGCGGGGCGACGAGACTGGTACTAGTGACGCCGCCCAACCACCACTGAAGGTAGACGGCACCACTGACATTCTCTCAGCTCGCGTGAAGTCTTGCCTGCCCGGTCAGGCATCCACGATGCTCACCCCGTTCGCCATGCAGGACCAGCACACGCAGCGGACATCACCGGCGAACGATCAGTGCGTGCGCCTCGACGCCGAGTTGCTCCGCTAAGGCGTCGACCGAGTCCAGGGTGAGGTTGCGCTCCCCACGCTCGATGCCGGCAAGGTACCGAGTCGAGACACCGAGTTCCTCGGCGAGACCTTCCTGCGACAGATGGCGCGCAAAGCGCAGATCGCGCACCTGCGCTCCGAGCACCTTTTTCAGCGGATCTGTCACACAACCAGCCTCAGGTCTGGTAGTCATAACTTCCAGGAAGTTATCGCTTCCAGTTACGGTCACGGCAGGGTCGCTCGCGACTCGAACTGGGCCGCATCAGACCTCGAAGGAGAGCATGCCCTTGCCCGATTCGCAGCAGATCCCCGACGGGAGCGCGACAGTTCTCCCCCGCGTCCTGCACACACCGCGCAGCAGGGCACTGCTCTCGGAATCGTGGGCTCAAGCAGAGGAGGCAAAGCGGAGGGAGCGGGCAGGCGATGACCTCCAGCTTCCCTATGAAGCCTATGCAGCGGGCGAGCCCTGCCGCGCTTGTGGGCGCGCCCTTCTCGGCGAGCCGGCCCCGGGCACGGACGAAGAGGGCCTTGCGCGGATCGACGCCGACAATGCCGAGTTCCGAGCCGCGCACACGTCATGCAACATGGGCGTTTGGCGTCTCGAGAACAACCGGGTGGAGCACTGCCACCTGTGCTGCCCGTTCCCGCCACTTTCGCCAGCTCAGCGCGATGAGCTCCGGCAGCTCCTATACCCGCCCTCCTTCCACATCGACCGCAGCACCATCTGGCAAGTGGAACTGACCTGCCAGCACGTCGAGACCTTGGCCGGGCATTCCCCTCGCTGCGTGGAACCGACCGTCCAATGCACCGAATGCGCCGTCATCCGTGGCGTGGTCAAAGCAGTGCGAATCGATGACCAGGCGACGGATGGCGACGACAGCAGCGTCACCGAGGGCCTCCTGCCCGACTATCAACGACTCACAGATGAGCAATGGAGCTGGATCAAGCACATCGTTCACACAGAAGATCACCCTCGCCGCGGGCGGCCACGCACTGACATACGCACGATCGTCGACGCCGCTCTCTACAAGACCCGCACCGGCATCACGTGGCGCGAGCTCCCCGCAGAGTTCGGGTCATAGCAGACCGCCTTGCGCCGGCACAACCAACTGGTGGCGAACTCCCAGTGGGACGAGATCACTCGCACTCTGGCGGAACGAGACCTGCCCCAGTGAACCGCGGCGTCGTTGCGGCGACCGACTTTTGAGTCAGACTGCTTATTGAGTCAGCGCACCTGCCGAGAGATCGCGCGTCGAACGACTCGAACCCACCCCAGAACTGGCCATCCGAGGCTGCGTCCCAGAAAAGCTCCCGCACTGCGGAAACGAGAATCGGCCCCCGCGGAAGCATCGCAGAGGTCGATCAAAACCCCAGGTCAGCGAGACAAAAGCTTAGCAACTAATGGTGGATCGGAACTCGACTGACGAGCCAGATCCGAAGCTGCGAAGATAAAAGCCCTGGTCAGAAGCCTGTTTTAGACATTGAACCTGAATTCAACCACATCCCCATCCTGCATCACATACTCCTTGCCCTCCATGCGCACCTTGCCCGCGGCCTTCGCGTCGGCCATGGATCCGGCGGCCATGAGGTCGTCGTAGGAGACGATCTCCGCCTTGATGAAGCCCCGTTCGAAGTCCGAGTGGATCACCCCGGCGGCCTTGGGGGCGGTGTCGCCCTGGTTGATGGTCCACGCGCGGGCCTCCTTGGGGCCGGCGGTGAGGTAGGTCTGCAGGCCCAGGGTGGAGAAGCCCACGCGGGCCAGCTTGTCGAGGCCGGACTCGTCCTGGCCCTCCATCTCCAGCATCTCGCGGGCCTCCTCCTCGGAGAGCTCCACCAGATCCGCCTCGAGCTTCGCGTCCAGGAACACGCACTGCGCGGGCGCCACCAGCGCCTTTAGCTCAGCCTGACGCTCGGGTGAGGACAGCACGCCCTCGTCCGCATTGAACACGTAGATGAACGGCTTGGCGGTGAGCAGATTCAGCTCACGCAGGTTGTCAGTGTCCAGCTTCTCGAGCCCGGCGGCCTCGAAGATCGTGCGGCCCTCGGCCAGCACCTTCTCCGCGGCCCGGTAGGCGGCGAGCTGCTCGGGCGAGCCCTTCTTGATCTTGACCTGCTTCTCCAGCTTGGGAATCGCGTTCTCCAGCGTCTGCAGGTCCGCGAGGATCAGCTCGGTGTTGATGGTCTCGCGGTCCGAGGCCGGGTCGATCTTGCCGTCCACGTGGATCACGTCCGGATCGTCGAACACGCGGATCACCTGGGCAATCGCGTGCGCCTCACGGATGTTGGCCAGGAACTGGTTGCCCAGCCCCTCCCCCTCGGACGCGCCCTTCACGATGCCCGCGATGTCCACGAAGGACACCGTTGCCGGCACGATCTTCTGGGAGTCGAACAGCTCCGCGAGCTTGTCCAGCCGCTCGTCCGGCAGGTTCACCACGCCCACGTTCGGCTCGATGGTCGCGAACGGATAGTTCGCGGCGAGCACCGTGTTGCGCGTGAGCGCGTTGAACAGGGTTGATTTTCCGACGTTCGGCAGACCGACGATTCCAATAGTAAGAGCCACGGTCCGCCATCTTACCGGGGCCGCCCGACGACGCCGCCACGCGACTCCTCGGCCCACCCCCACCCCTGACACATGTCACGCCCCACTCGTGACAATCAGCAGTTCAGCGCCGACCCGCCGCACGGGAATCTGGACTCATGAACACCACACACCCACCGCAGCCCCACTCCCCCGCCATCCAGGTGCAGGATGCCGTCAAGACCTTCCGCACACGCTCCGAGACGGTCCGCGCCGTGCAGGGAGTCTCGCTGGAGATCCCGCGCGGCGGCGTCGTCGCCCTGCTGGGGCCGAACGGCGCGGGAAAGACGACCCTGCTGGACATGGTGCTCGGCATGAGCGAGCCCACCTCCGGCGAGGTGAGCGTGTGTGGCGAGCGCCCGCGCGCGGCCGTGGCCCACGGGAAGGTGGGCGCGGTGCAGCAGGTGGGCGGGCTGCTCGCGGACCTGAGCGTGCGCGAGACCGTGACCATGATCGCGTCCCTCTACCCGGACCACCTGCCCGTGGACGAGGCGCTGGAACGGGCGGGAGCGGCGTCGTTCGCGCGCCGGAAGGTGGCCAAGTGCTCGGGCGGGCAGCAGCAGCGCGTCCGCTTTGCCCTGGCCCTGCTCCCGCGCCCCGAGCTGCTCGTGCTGGACGAGCCGACCGCGGGCATGGACGTGCAGTCCCGCACCGATTTCTGGGACGCGATGCGCGCCGAGACCGAGCGCGGTCTCACGGTCGTGTTCGCCACGCACTACCTCCAGGAGGCGGAGGACGTCGCCGAGCGGATCGTCCTGATGGATGCCGGGCGCGTCACGTTCGACGGCTCCGTGGACGAGCTGCGCTCCATGTCTCGGCACCACACCGTCTCTTTCGTGTGGCCGGCGGGCGAACCGCTGCCCGAGTTCGCGGGCGCCACCGTCTCGCGCCGATCGGAGTCCCGCGTGCACCTGCGCACCGAGGACGCGGACGCCCTCGCGCGCGAGCTACTGACCCGCACCCCCGCGAGCGCCCTGGAGATCTCCCGCGGCGGCCTGGACGAGGCGTTCGCGGCGTTGATCCATCGAGACGACGCGGCCGCGTGAACCCGCGCGCAGCGCACCGCGGGTGACCGCACCGTTCTCCCGCCCCTCCCCTCGCCCCGCAGCTCGTGCGCCCATAACCGCACCCAGACCCCAAGGAGCCCGTCATGTCCCTGACCTACACCGCCCACGACGTCCTGCGGAACGTCCGCGCGATCCCCAACCTCGTCTTCGTGGCCCTGCTGCCCGCCGTGCTGTTCATCCTGTTCGGCGCGGTGCAGGGCTGGTCCGACGCCCGCCTGCCCGGGGGCAACGTCTCCGCGTACGTGATGGTGTCGATGGCCGTGTACGGGGCCGTCACCGCCACCACCGCGATCTCCGCCGGCGCAGCCGTGGAACGGCTGCAGGGCTGGGGCCGGCAGCTCGCCCTGACCCCCATGGGCACGGGCGGCTACGCGGCCACCAAGGTGGCGGTGGCTCTGCTGATCGCCGTGCTGCCCGTGGTCATCGTGTTCCTGGTGGGAGCGTTCACCAACGCCGCGATGGACGACCTCTGGCGCTGGACGCTGGCCGCCGTGCTGTGCGTGGTGGTCTCCGTGGTGTTCGCGTTCTACGGGCTGGCCGCGGGCCTGATCTTCCGCTCGGACACCGCCGTGGGGGCCGCCTCCGGCGCCCTGGTGGTGTTCGCGTTCTTCGGCAACGTGTTCATGCCGCTCTCCGGCGGGATGCTGGCCGTCGCCCGCTTCACCCCCATGTATGGAATCGTGGGCATTGCCCGCTATCCCGTGACCGAAGGTGAGGTGGCCACCATGGGCGGTGCCCCGCAGACCGACAGCCTGCTGTGGCTCGTGGTCAACGCCGTGGCCTGGGCCGCCGTGTTCGGGATCATCGCGCTGCTGGCAGCCCGGTCCTCCACGGGCCGCCGGTGAGCGCCGCCACGCGGACCGCCCCGCGCCCACGCACCGAGGAACCCGAGCACCATTGGTCCGACCTGCTGTTTGCCACCGTCTGGCTCGTGTTCCTCGTGATCCCCGCCGCGGCACTGCTGCAGAGTGACGAGCCGGTCTGGGCCAGGGCCCTGGGACTGCTCGGACTGGCGCTCTTCGCCGGGCTCTACACGGTCTCCTGGATCCGGCAGATTCTGCTTCCGTACCTGAGCGTGCTGGGCAACGCCGTGCTGTGGTGCGCGGTCCTGCTGGTGCCGCTCACCCTGTTGCTGCCGGCCTCCCCATGGGGCATGGCCTACACGGCACCGTTCTTCGTGGCCGTGTGCGCGTTCCGACTGCCCTTGCGCCAGGGCATCCTGGCCTCGCTCCTGATCGAGACGGCCGCCCTGGTTCCGCTGCTCATGCTGCTCCCCCGGGAGCAGTGGTTCTGGCCGCTGTTCGGCCTGGTCCTGCCCGGGCCGATCATCCTGCTCTCCCGCTTCGCCGTGGATCGCTCCGAGACCCACGAGCGCCTGGCCCGCGAGCTCGAGATCTCCCGGCAGCGAGAGGCCGTGGGTCGGGACGTGCACGACATCCTGGGCCACTCCCTCACGGTCATCACCGTCAAGACGCAGCTCGCCCAGCGGCTCGTGGAGACGGACCCGCAGCGCGCCGTCGCCGAGCTGGACGACGTCCTGGCCCTGTCCCGCGAAGCCCTCACCGACGTCCGCTCCACGGTCGGCAGGCTGCGCGACCTGGACCTGGGCGTCGAACTCGTCCAGGCACGCGCGGCCCTGCGCGCCGCCGGGATCAACCCGCACCTGCCGTCCTCGGTCCCGCTCCTCGACGCCGTCACCCGTTCCGTGTTCGCATAAATCCTGCGCGAGGCCGTGACCAATGTGGTCCGCCACTCGGGCGCCGCTCACTGCAGCGTGACGCTCACCGGTTCGTCGCTGCGCATCGCGGACGACGGCGCACGGGCCGCGGGTGCCCCCACTCACCACTCAGCCCGGACCGACACCGTGGCTCGTCCGGGCGGCACGGCGCCCTCGACGAGCCGTCCGAGCACCGACGACGCCGTAGCGGATGCGCCCGACCGGGCCAGTGTGGGGCGCGTCGGCCCGGACACGGAGCGGCCGGTGCGTGCCGGGGACCGCGGGGAGGCGGCGTCGTCGTGCCCCGGAAACCAGGCACGCTCCGAGGCCGGTGCCGCCGAACCGGAGCTGCGAGACGGCAACGGCATCCGCGGCATGAAGGAGCGGGCACGGGCGGCGGGATGCGAGGCAACCGTCGCGCGGGATCCCCGGGGCGGCACGATCGTGGAAGTGAGGCGGGCATGACCGAGATCCGAGTGCTGATCGCGGACGACCAGGCCCTCGTGCGCGCCGGACTGGCCGCTCTGCTGGACCTGGAACCGGACATCACCGTGGTGGCCCAGGCCGCCAACGGCGAGGAGGCCGTGGCCCTCGCCGGGGACCTCCCCGTGGACGTGGCGCTGCTGGACATCGAGATGCCCGGGCTCACCGGCCTGGATGCCACGGAGCGGATCGTGGCTGCCGGGCGCGGGACGCGGTGCCTGATGGTCACCACGTTCGACCGCCCCGGCTACCTGCGGCGCGCGTTCGATGCCGGGGCGTCCGGCTTCGTGGTCAAGGACACCCCCGCTGCGGAGCTCGCGGAGGCCATCCGGAAGGTGCACGCGGGGCTGCGCGTGGTCGATCCGGCGCTGGCCGAGAAGTCCCTGCTGGCCGGACCGAACCCCCTGACCCCGCGGGAGCAGGACGTGCTGCGGGAAGCGTCCCACGGGGCCTCGGCGGGGCGGATCGCCCGGGCCCTGCAGCTCTCCGCGGGGACGGTGCGCAACCACCTGTCGGCCGCGATCGGCAAGACCGGAACCACCAACCGGACCGAGGCGGCGGCCGTCGCCGCGCGCAACGGGTGGCTGTAGCCCTCCGGATCCGGTGACGAGCTCAGCCGGGGCGCTTATGCGTGTCGGACAGCATTGTCATGGTGAGCGCATGGATGCTTCGGTGATGGCTCAGGTGTGGTGGTTGTGGGCGCTGTTCGCCCTCGTGGTGGGTGTGGTGCTGGGGTACGTGCTGGCCCACCAGAAGTCCACGGCGCTGGAGACCGAGCTGGAACAGGCCCAGGAGCAGCGGATTGCCGCGCTGCAGGACGGCGCCTCCGCCCGGGCGGCCGCGGAGCAGCTCGAGCAGCGGGTGGAGTCCATGGAGGCTCGGGCCGTGCAGGACCAGGACGTCATGCGTGCCCTGGCACCGCTCAACGAGCAGCTCTCCTCCGTGGGACGCCACGTGAACCAGCTGGAGCGGGACCGCGCCGCGCAGTTCGGCGCCGTGGCCCAGGCGCTGGAGGCCGCTCGCACCACGGACCAGCAGCTGCTGCAGGCCACCGGGTCGCTGGAGTCCTCCCTGCGCTCCACCACGGCACGCGGGGCGTGGGGCGAGATGCAGCTGCGCCGCGTGGTGGAGGCCGCGGGAATGACTCGCCACGTGGACTTCACCGAGCAGACCGTGCGCACCACCGACGCGGGGGTGCAGCGCCCGGACATGGTCATCAACCTCCCGGGTGCACAGTCCGTGGTGGTGGACGCAAAAGCCCCCATGAACTCCTACTTGGATGCCCAGGCCGTCCCCGCGGACGGCTCCCCCGAGAACGAGACTCGGCGGGCCCAGCTGCTCGCCGCCCATGCCAAGGCTCTCCGCTCGCACGTGAGCACGCTGGGTTCCAAGAAGTACTGGTCCGCGGAGGAGAGCTCCCCCGAACTCGTGATGTGCTTCGTGCCCGTCGAGTCCGCCCTCGCCGCCGCGCTGGACGCGGAGGCCTCCCTGCTGGACTACGCCGCGCAGCAGAACGTGGCCCTGGTGTCACCGGTGTCCCTGCTCGCGTCTCTGAAAGCCGTGGCGTTCAGCTGGCGCCAGGCCACCCTCACGGACAACGCGCGAGAGCTGTACCGACTGTCCCGGGAGCTCTACGACCGCATGGGCTCGGTGGGCAAGCACCTGTCCGACATGGGCGGGTCCCTGCGGCGCTCGGTGGAGGGCTACAACAAACTCGTGGGCTCCATGGAGTCGCGCGTGCTGCCCTCGGCCCGCAAGATCGCGGAACTGGACCCGACCGTCACGGGTGCCGGAACCCTCGACACCACCCCCGTGGACGCGGTGCCCCGGCCGCTGACGGCCACGGAGTTCGTGGAGGACTGACGCGGCTCAGCGGGAGGGCTTGGTGCCGCGGCCGCCCAGACCGCGGGCGGTGTCCCCGTCCTTGGCGAGCTTCGCGCGCAGCTCCTTGGGCAGGGAGAACAGGATGTCCTCCTGGGCGGTCTCCACTTCCTCCACGGACCCGTAGCCGTACTCGGCCAGCAGCTCCAGGACCTGCTGCACGAGCACCTCGGGTACGGACGCACCGGAGGTCACCCCCACGGTAGCCACGCACTCGAACCAGGACTCGTCCACCTGGTGGGCGAAGTCCACTCGCTCGGCGCGCGCGGCGCCGTACTCCAGCGCCACCTCCTTGAGCCGCACGGAGTTGGACGAGTTGGCCGATCCCACCACGATCACCAGGTCCGCCTGCGGGGCGATCTCCTTGATGGCCGCCTGGCGGTTGGAGGTGGCGTAGCAGATGTCGTCGCTGGGCGGGTCGATCATGTTCGGGAACTTGGCCCGCAGCCGGTTCACCGTCTCCATGGTCTCGTCCACGCTCAGGGTGGTCTGGGAGAGCCACACCACCTTGTCCGGGTCGTTGACCTCCAGCGTGTCCACGTCCTCCGGGGAGTTCACGATCTGGATGTGCTCGGGTGCCTCCCCGAACGTGCCCTCGACCTCTTCATGGCCCACGTGGCCGATCAGGAGGATCTCGTAGTCGTTCTTCGCGAAGCGCACGGCCTCCCGGTGCACCTTGGTGACCAGCGGGCAGGTGGCATCGATGGTGTGCAGGTTCCGGTCCTGGGCGGACTGCACCACAGCCGGTGAGACGCCGTGGGCCGAGAACACGAGCATCGCGCCCTCGGGAACCTCATCCGTCTCCTCCACGAACACCGCCCCGCGTTCCTCGAGGGTCTGCACCACGTGCTTGTTGTGCACGATCTCCTTGCGCACGTACACGGGAGCACCATAGTGCTCCAGGGCCTTCTCCACGGCAATCACCGCACGGTCCACCCCGGCACAGTAGCCGCGCGGTGCGGCGAGCAGGACCCGGCGCTCCCCGGTGACCGGGGCGGCCGCGGCGATCTCCTCCGGGGTGCGGCGCACCCTGGGGACGGTGGGCATGGAAAGGTCAACCACTGTGGACATGCCTCTTATGGTAGGTGACCGCCCTGGGGCGCACCACGGCCAGGATCACACCGAACAGCGCCACGGCGCCCGCGCCGAGCATCCCCGTGACGCTCGAGGTGACGAAGGACTCACGCAGCTGCGCCACGATCTGCTCCGTGACCACGTGCGCCACAGGCTCGACGGCGGAGGCGTCCACGAGCTTCTGGGCCGAGCTCAGCGCCACGGCGAGCACCACGCCCGTGAACAGCACGCCGGACAGTCCCACCCCCGCGAGCGCGAGCCACCGGCGGGGTGCCACCACCAGTGCGAGCACCGCCAGGATCCCGGCGAACCACGGCAGCGCGTATCGCCACTGCGCGAGCTGCACGAGGGTGTCCACGACCGCGCCGGTGTGGGCGCCCGGCACGGTGATGGTGAGGTTTTGGTCTGCGATCCCCGGGGAGAACCCCACGGTCTTCTCCACCTGCTGCTCCACCGCCGCGCCGAGGGCGGAGACGTCCACCACGAACTCGTCCGGTGCCTTGCCCGCGCTCGGTGTCACGGGGACGTTGGCGTCGTGGGTGTCGTCGAGCACCTGGATCCAGGTGCCCTCCTGCTCGGGCGCAGTGAGCCATTGCTGCGCTGCGGAGACGGCGGAGTCGCGGACCCGCTGGAGCACGCCGTCGAGGGCGTCGATCCCGGTTCCAGGGGTGTCGCCAGCGTGGAGCGTGGCCTGATCCACCAGGGTGCTCACCAGGTCCTCCTGGAAAGAGGTCTGCGTGACCACGGAGGCGGCCGTGTCCTGGAAGCCCGAGGGCGAGAGCACGTGGTCCTGCAGCCACGAGATCCCCAGCCACAGGGCAAAACCGGCGCCGGCGAGCAGGGCGCACAGTGCCGCCGTCAGGCTGCGCAGCAGCGGTGGACGTGGGAAGTGCTCGGGGGTGCTCACCGCTCCACTCTAAGGAGAATCCGCTGTGCGTGTCCTCGGCGGATGGTAGTCATGTCCCATGAACACCTCGTCCTCCCCCGAAGGCGCCGGAGAGCAGGAACGTCCCCCGGAGCTGCCCAAGCTGGCCCGTGACACCACGCCCGAGAACCCCTGGCCGCTCAGCACGCTCTCCCACGCGCTGCACGGCTGGGTGCAGAAGGCCCCGGACGCGTGGGTCGAGGGCCAGGTGATCGAGGTCAACCAGCGCGCCCGCGTCTCCTACGTGACCCTGCGGGACCTGCAGGAGGAGGTCTCGGTGAATGTCACGCTCTTCCAGCGGGAGATGGCCCGGCTGGAGCGTCCCCTCGAACGCGGCTCGCGCGTGGTCGTGAACCTCAAGGCGGACTTCTACGTCAAGACCGGGCGGCTCTCGATGCTCGGCAGGGACATCCGTCCCGTGGGTCTCGGGGACCTGCTGGAACGCCTCGAACGGCTGCGCCGCGCCCTCGCGGAGGAGGGCCTGTTCGACCCCGCCCACAAGAAGCGGCTGCCCGTCCTCCCCCACCGGGTCGGGCTGGTCACCGGGCGGAACTCGGACGCGGAGAAGGACGTGGTGCGCAACGCCACCAACCGCTGGCCGGGAGTCGAGTTCGAGATCCGCGAGGTCCCGGTGCAGGGCACGGGCTCGGCGAAGGCCGTGATCCAGGCGCTGCAGGAGCTGGACGGCATGGACGCGGTGGACGTCATCGTCATTGCCCGTGGCGGCGGCGCGTTCGAGGACCTGCTCTCGTTCAGCGACGAATCCCTGCTGCGGGCCGTGTTCGCCGCCCGGACGCCGGTGGTCAGTGCGATCGGCCACGAGAACGACCAGCCCCTGCTGGACTACGTGGCGGACGTGCGGGCCTCCACCCCCACGGACGCCGGCAAGCGGATCGTCCCGGACGTCCAGGACGAGCGGCTGCGCCTTCTGCAGGCCAGGGCCGCCCTGGACCGCGCAGTGAGCACGCTGATCGACCGCGAGCAGCAGGGCCTGGCCACCATGCGCTCGCGGCCGTCCCTGTCCCAGCCGGACGGCATGATCCTCATCCGCGAGGAGGACCTCGACCGCTGGCGCTCCCGCGCGTGGTCCGCGGCCAACGCGCAGACCCTGCGCGCCAGGGATGCCGTGGGCCAGATGCGGGCCCGCGTCCGCGCGCTCTCACCCCAGCAGACGCTGGACCGCGGGTACGCGGTGGTCCAGACCGCGGACGGTTCCGTGCTCACGGACGCCGCCGACGCCGCCCCCGGCCAGTCCCTCTCCGTGCGTCTTGCGCGCGGCGAGCTGGGCGTGGACGTGACCTCCAGCAGCACGAGGCAGCCCGGAGAGCACTGACCGGGCGGCCACCCCCGCACCCAAGCACGAGCGCAACAGAGCGCCAGAGCACCATCCCGCACCTCACCGGAAGGAACCCCCATGGCACAGCAGAACCAGAACGCAGACACGCAGCAGAACGCCGGATCCCCGCACAACGCCCCCGGCACCGGCCCCGACCTCTCGGACGTCGACGGCCTGGGCTACGAGCAGGCCCGCGAGCAGCTCGTGGACATCGTCTCCCGGCTCGAGGCTGGCGGCACCACCCTGGAGGAGTCCCTGCAGCTGTGGGAGCGCGGCGAGGCACTGGCCACCCGCTGCGAGCAGTGGCTCGACGGCGCCCGGGAACGCCTCGACGCCGCCCGCGCCCGTCGTGAGGACCGGGAGCAGGCGGCGTCGTCGAACGAGTGACGCGCGTGCGGCGCTACTGCTGGTAGGTCGAGAGGAACTCCCCGAGGCGGTCCAGGGCGGTGTCCAGCATGTCCACGGCGGGAAGGGTGACCAGGCGGAAGTGGTCCGGCCTGCCCCAGTTGAAGGCCGTGCCGTGGCTCAGCAGGATCTTCTGCTCCTTGAGCAGGTCCAGGGCGAAGCGCTCGTCGTCCACGATGCCGAACTTCTCCACGTCCAGCTTCGGGAAGAGGTAGAGCGCGCCGTGGGCCTGCTCGCACGTGATGCCGTCGATCTCGTTGAGCTTGCGGTGGGCGATGTCACGCTGCGCCTTGAGCCGCCCGCCCGGCAGGATGAAGTCGTTGATCGACTGGTAGCCGCCGAGCGCCGTCTGGATGGCGTGCTGCGCAGGGACGTTTGCGCACATGCGCATGTTGGCGAGCAGCTTGATGCCCTCCAGGTAGGACTCCGCGCGCCAGTTCGGCCCGGTGATTGCGAGCCACCCGGAGCGGTAGCCGGCCACCCGGTACGCCTTGGACAGGCCCGAGAACGTCAGGCACAGCACGTCCTCGCCCGTGAGGCTCGCGGTGTTGACCATCTCCGCACCGTCGTAGGTGATCTTCTCGTAGATCTCGTCCGAGAACAGGATCAGATCGTGCTCCTTGGCGAGGTCCACGATCTTCTGCAGGGTCTCCCGCGAGTACACCGCGCCCGTGGGGTTGTTCGGGTTGATGATCACGATGCCCTTGGTGCGCTCCGTGATCTTGGAGGCCATGTCCTCGAGGTCCGGGTTCCACCCGTTCTCCTCGTCGCACAGGTAGTGCACGGGCGTGCCGCCGGACAGCGCCACCGAGGCGGTCCACAGCGGGTAGTCCGGGGAAGGGATCAGGATTTCGTCGCCCGGGTTGCACAGCGCCTGCAGGGTCATGGTGATCAGCTCGGAGACGCCGTTGCCCAGGTAGACGTCGTCGGTGTCCAGGTTCATGATCCCGCGCGTCTGGTAGTACTGCACCACCGCGGTGCGTGCGGAGTAGATGCCCCGGGAATCCGAGTAGCCCTGCGCGTTCGGCAGGTTCTTGATCATGTCCACGAGGATGGCGTCCGGTGCCTCGAACCCGAAGGGAGCGGGGTTGCCGATGTTCAGGCGCAGGATGCGCTGGCCGGCGGCCTCCATCTTCTCGGCCTGCTCCAGCACGGGCCCGCGGATGTCGTAGAGGACGTTCTTCAGTTTGTCGGACTGGTTCACCTTTGCCATGGGCTCAGACTACTCGGCACTCCCGCGGCCGTGACCCAGCTCCAGGCCACCGCGCGGTTCGCCCCGGACGGGCGGGGCGACGTCGTCAGCGGGGCTGCTCGCGCACGTAGGTGGCCGCTTTCTCCGGCGTCATGGCGGGCGAGCTGCCCCCCGCCAGGCGCGTGATGGTGGTGAGGTCCTCGGACGTGAGGTCCGCGGACACGGCGTTGACCGTGGCCGCGGCGTCGTCGCTCAGAGAGTCGGAGCCGATCACCACGGCGCGCTCCGGGCGGAAGAGCCTGTCCGGGTCGTCGAGGGCCACGAGCCCGTCGTCCTCGATCGCGGGATCCGTGGAGGGCAGCACCGCCGCCTGGACGCCGTCGCTCAGCAGCGCGTCCACGAGTTCGCCCGTGCTGCCGTACTCGGGCGTGGCCCTGGGCGTGCAGTCGTAGTACGCCTTCAGTCCGCGCTCCCCCTGGGCGCTGGCCGCGTAGCCCGTGGGCATGCCCACGCTCAGCTGCCCGCAGTGCGTTCCCACGGAGTTCAGATCCCCCAGCGAGTACTTCGCGCCGGTCACCGCCGTCACCACCATGCGGTCCGTGCGCTGCGCACCGGAGGAGTCCAGCAGCCGGATCCCGCGCGGCAGGACGTCCGGCAGGGCGCGGTACACGTCGTCGTCGGACGGGCCCGTCTCGCCCGTGATCCCCAGGAACTGGCCCAGGGAGTCCAGCAGGCCGCGGGGCGCGTCCGAGCTGGCGACGGGCGTGGCCGACGCCGCGGGGGAACCGCTCGCACTCGGCTGCGGCGTCTCGGGGGTCTCGTGCTGCCGGGCGTAGACGTAGAGGTCGCCGGTGAAGTCAGGAACCATCGTGGCCCGGCCGTCCTGCAGGGCGTCCACGATCTGCTCGCGGGAGGAGCCCACGTCCACCACGGTGGCGTTGACCCCGTCCGCCTGCAACCGCTGCCGGTAGAGGTGCGCGAGCACCTTCGTCTGCACGTCCACGCCGGTCGCGATCTTCACGGTGCCGCCGTCCGACGACGCTGCCGAGGCCCCGGTCTGCGCGCCGTCCCCGCCGTCCTGCGGTGCAGCCTGCCCGCAGCCGGCCAGCGCAAGCGCGCCGAGGGTGAGCACGGCCACCGCGCGAACGCGCACCCCGGGGTTCACCGGTCCCCGCCGCGCCCGGGCTCGGTGGAGACGTCCTGCTCCGCGATGCGCTCGGTGGGGGTCCGCACCGCGCCCAGACGGTCACTGAGACCCGCGAGCCGCAGTGCCTGGTCCACCAGGTCCAGCCGCGGGGTCGAGCCGACCTCCGCGAGCGGGATCCAGGCGACGTCGTCCGAGGAGCCGTCCTGCTCCACCGCCATCTCCCCGCCGGTGACGTGCGCCGTGTAGATCACCCGGCACGCGTGGTTGCCGCGGTCCTGGCCGTCCAATCGCTGCTCGGGGGTCATCCAGTAGCTGTGCACGTCCACGAGCCCGTCCGAGTCCACGCGGAAACCGGTCTCCTCGAAGACCTCGCGGACCATGGTCTCCGCGGGCTGCTCCCCCGGTTCCATGCCCCCGCCGGGAAGCGTCCACGCACCCTCGAAACCCGGGTGGCGGGGGTTCCAGTGGGTGAGCAACAGCTGCTCGTCACGGATGATGAGGGCGTAGGCGCCCACGCGGGAGTCGAAGGGCTGAGTCATGGGCGCCAGTCTACTGACGGGCCCCTGCGGTCCCTGACAGTCGCCGTCGGGGCCCATAATGGCCGGGTGAGCATCGTGGAGAGCGCCATCTACCGAGACGGCCGCAAGGTCGAGTCCCCCCAGTCCCTGCAGGACACCTACCGGCTGCTGCAGACGGTCATGGACCGGGCCCAGCAGGACTGCGCGCAGGACGACCACGCGGACACCGTGGTCGCCTGGATCGGGCTCTACCGCCCGTCCAGGGAGGAGATCGCGTCCCTCACCGAGCACTTCCAGCTCCACGAGCTCGCCGTGGAGGACACCGTCCAGGCGCACCAGCGGCCCAAGATGGAGCGCTACGGGGAAACCCTGTTCACCGTGATCCGCCCGGCGGTCTACCAGGACGAGTCCGAGACGGTGGAGATCGGGGAGATCCACATCTTCACCGGCCCGAACTTCGTGATCACCATCCGCCACTCCGAGTCCAGCGGTGTGGGCAAGGCCCGCAAGCGGGTCGAGGCGGATCCGCAGCTGCTGTGCTTCGGACCGGACGGCATCCTCTACGCGCTGCTGGACCAGATCGTGGACGACTACTTCCCCGTGCTCAGCGGCCTGGAGAACGACATCGACGAGATCGAGGACTCGTTGTTCGCGGGCGAGTCCAACGTCTCCCAGCGCATCTACGAGCTGGCGCGGGAGGTCAACGAGTTCCACCGCGGCGTGGCGCCGCTCAGCGAGGTGATGCGCCGCTACTTCGCGGGCTTCACCAAGTACGGCACGCACGAGGAGCTGCAGCACCGGCTGCGGGACGTGCTGGACCACGTGATCCAGGTCAGCGGCAAGCTGGACTCCATGCGCTCCTCGCTCACGGACGCCATGAGCCTGGACTCAACCCTCACCACCGCGCGGCAGAACGAGGCCGCGATGGTGCAGAACGACCAGATGAAGAAAATCTCCTCCTGGGCGGCCATCCTCTTCGCCCCGTCCATCGTGGGCTCCATCTACGGCATGAACTTCGAGAACATGCCCGAGCTGCACTGGACCCTGGGCTACCCCTTCGCCCTCGTGCTCATGGTGCTCGTGGGCGTGGTCCTCTACGCGGTGTTCAAGATCAAGGACTGGCTGTGAGCGCACTCCCATCCGCCACCTCTAGCCTGGCAGGGATGGACAACTGGGAATTCTGGCTCGACAAACCCTTCCGCGTGGCCCTGGTGATCGTGGGCGCGGTGGTGGTCTCCGCCGTCGCGCGCCTGCTCATCCGCAAGATCACCCGCGGGATCGCGCGCGGCACGCAGTCGCGGATCGTGCGGCGCTTCGACCACGGGCAGGCCCGCTGGGTGCAGGACTCGGGGATCGCCGCGGAGCGGCAGGCCCTGCGGGCACGCACGATCGGCGCGGTGCTCTCCTCCGTGTCCTCGCTGGTGGTGTGGGCCATCGCGATCCTCATGGTCATCTCGGAGCTCGGGTTCAACATCGCTCCCGTGCTCGCTTCGGCGGGCATCGCGGGCGTGGCCCTGTCCTTCGGCGCGCAGTCGCTCGTGAAGGACTACCTCTCCGGGGTGTTCATCGTCGCGGAGGACCAGCTGGGCATCGGGGACTCCGTTGACCTGGGTGAGGCCATCGGCACCGTGGAGAACGTGGGGCTGCGCGTGACCCAGGTGCGGGATGTGAAGGGCACCCTGTGGCACGTGCGCAACGGCGAAATCCTGCGCGTGGGCAACCAGTCCCAGGGCTGGGCGCGCTGCGTGCTGGACATCCCCGTTCCCTACGACACGAACATCGACCTGATCGCGGACATGATCGCCCACGAGGCGCAGATGGTGCGCGACGATCCGGACATCGGGCCCAGCATCGTGGAGGACCCGGAGGTGTGGGGCGTGGAGAACGTCACCGGTGAGAACATCACGCTGCGCCTGGCGGTGAAGACCGCGCCGCTGCAGCAGTGGGACGTGGCCCGCGTGATGCGCGTGCGGATCAAGAAGATGCTGGACCGCGAGGGCCTGCGGATCCCGGCCACCAACCAGGTCACCGTGCGCACCGGCTCGGAGCCCGAGATGCAGGGCGATGCGCCCACCACCTCGTTCCCCGTGCCGCGCGTGCCGACCACCGGCAACCTGCGCACCACCCCGGTGTTTCCGCACCCCGCGGACGCGGACAGCCACACGCCGGACGGGCGCACCCCCAGCCGCGACGAGACCGGTGGCGCGGGCACCACGTCCTCCGAGCGCCGCGGGGACGGCTGAGCACTTTCAGCGGCGCTTCTTGTTCCGCCCGTTCTTGACCTTGCGCCCCGGCTTGCGGCGCAGGCCCGGCTTGGTGCTCGCGCCAGCCTTGGCCCAGCCCCCGGACTGGGCCTTCGCGGCGGGCTTCTTGGGGGTCGACGACGCCGCTGCCACCGGTTCCACGCGCTCCTTCGCCGTGGGCTGCTCGGCTGCCTTCTTCTCCCGCTGCCCGGACGACGACGCCGCGCGGCCGGCTTCCTCCCGCCCGCTGGTCTCCTTGCGACCACGGACCACGCCCACGAAACGCTGCATGGCGTCCTCGGTGTCGTCGTCCAGACCCTTCGGCCACACGAGGGCGACCGGAACGGTGGGGGCGTCCGTCAGCTCGCGGGTGGTCACGTCCTTGCGGGCGTGCAGCCGGGCCACGGACATCGGGAGGACCACGGGGCCCACACCGGCGGCCGCGAGCTCGACGGCCATGGCGGCGTCGCCGATGTCCGCGTGGGGCTGCGGCGTGGACTCCTCGGTGAGCTGCGCGACGGTGAGGGTGTCGAGGACGCCCAGGACGTCGTCGGTGCTCAGCACCGCAACCCGCAGCTCGTCGTAGAGCGGCACGGCGTGGTGGGTGGTGCGCAGGGACTCGAGCGATGGGTCCGCCGGGCTCCAGCCGAGGCGCACGAAGCATGCGGTCACGCTGCCGCCGTCGAGCGCCTCACGCCAGCCGGCGGCGGGGACCAGCTCGTCCCGCAGCACCGGGCGCATCCGCCGCTCGCGCCACCGCCCGAACCACTTGCCGGGCATCACACCGGGCACGTAGCCGATGGTGAGGCCGTGGCGGGCATCCGTGGGTTCGGATGCGGAGGGCGCCTGCGCGGCGTCGTTCCCGGCGCTCTCCTGCGGGGTCTCCCCTGCGGTCTCCGCGGGGGTCTCGTGGGCGGTCTCGACGGGCTCGGACAGCGGCACGGTGGGGTCTTCGGCGGTCATGCCACCAGCCTAGGCGCCGCGGCGCACGCGACCCGCCACGTCCGCCCCACCGGCTGATGTGCGAAAACCGGCCGGGAGGACTAGAGTGTTCCCTGTTGTTCGGGGCTTTAGCTCAGTTGGTAGAGCGTTTCGTTCGCAATGAAAAGGTCAGGGGTTCGATTCCCCTAAGCTCCACTATTGAAGACGTACTAGAACACCTGACATCGGTTGATGCCGGTGTGAGGGCGGTGAAGGGCTCGGCGAGTCGGATCGTCGCCTGCTCGTCCTCGCTGATCTCGATGCCATCAGTGAAGGCTTGGTTCGCCAGCCGCTTGCCGTGCTCGTCGGTCCGTGCGTAGAGGGTGGCGCAGTCGACCAGCAGGCGGAGTGCGGTGCTGAGTTGCTTACATGATCCCTCGTGGTGGTCGTGCTCGCTGGCGAGCCGACGGTCTATGTCAGCGAGGCTGGCGCGGATGCGGTCTTGGTGACGCTTGAGGGTGTCGAGGTCGATCGCGTCGGCGAAGTGCGCGGCGAGCAGCTTGTCGCTCTCGTTCTGGAGCCGCTTGCGGTTCTCGGTCAGCTCGGCCAGTTCTTGGGAACGGGAGGCGAGGCGTTCGTCGAACGCGGCCTCAACCTGCGCCGCGAGCGCCGCGTACTCGACCTCGGTGATCGCGATGTCCCGGTAGCAGCGAGCGTTGCCTGTGTCTCGATGTGAGCGCTGGTTGCCCATGCAATCGGGGGAGGCGCGTCCTGGCACGAAAGTGGCGGCGACTGGTCCGCGCCGAGATCTCGCGGTTCTCCAGGTCCGGGCAGGCGCCGCCATGGTGGGGTGGCGCCGGACCGCCGTCAGACGGCGGTGAGCGCCGTCACGTCGCCTTCTTGGCGAGTTCGTCAGCGGGAACAGGGACGACGCGGGTGTCTTCGGCCACGGTCTGCTCGTATCGGCCGTCTCAGCTCAGTCGTGGGCGAGGCGGAGTGCGAGGGTGAGGTTGTGGCGGGCCTGGGTGGAGTCGACTCGGGCGAGTGCGAAGGCCGCGATCACGAGCGCCACGATGTTCTCCGCGAGATCGTCTGTCTGCGTGGCTAACGATGCGGGTCGCTGGGCGTGTACGCCCCGCCTCATCGCCGAGGCGAGCTCTGCCCGATACTCGGCAACGAGCTGTGCCACTGCGGAGTCGTGAGCGATGGATTCCCTCGCGGTGTTCACCAGGAGACACCCGTTGGTGGCGGGCATGGAGTCGAGGTTGCCGAACGCGTCCCACAGCCCGGTTAGGTAGTCCGTGAGGGCATCGGGCGCGACGGGGTCGGCCTTGAATGGGCGCAGGCGGGGGCGGATGACCTCGTCGAGGTATGACTGGACGGCCTCGTCGAAGAGACCGCGCTTCGAGCCGAAGGTGTTGTACAGGCTGGAGCGGCGGATGCCGGTCGCTTCCTCGAGTTCGGGGATGGAGGCGCCGTCGTAGCCGTGTTCCCAGAACACTGTGCGGGCGGCGCGCACGACAGTGTCGCGGTCGAAGGCCTGCGTCCGGGCCATGTTGCACCTCGCTCGTTCCGTAACGTTCAGTCCAGTATATACTGGAAGAGTCATTACAGAACGGGCAGGAGTCCGGAGAGGGAACGCATCATGGTCATCGCAGGTCTCGTGCTCGCCGGGTTGGCGGCGCTGATCCACGTCTACATCTTCTACATGGAGTCCATCGCCTGGACGGGCGCGAAGGCGCGCGCCACGTTCGGGACCACGGTCGAAGAAGCGGAGGCGACGAAGAGTCTTGCGTTCAACCAGGGCTTCTACAACCTGTTCCTCGCGATCGCCGTCGTCGCGGGCATCGTCTTCCTCGCCACGGGTGCGACAGCGGTCGGCGCGGCCCTCGTGTTCACCGGTGCGGGGTCGATGGCTGCCGCTGCGCTCGTGCTGTTCGCCTCCAGCCCCGACAAGCGCGGCGCCGCGCTCAAGCAGGGTATCCTGCCGCTGCTCGGGGTGATCGCCTTGGCCATCGGCGTCGCCCTGTAGTCGTTTCGTTGCCATGCCGGGGGTATGCGCCCGGCGCCCGGAACTGTTCGTTGTTGTTTTGAGAAGTTTCATCAGTCATGTCCACGCCTGTCAGCACGCAGATCCAGCTCGCCGCCCGCCCGCAGGGTTGGCCCACCCACGACGATTTCCGCACCGTGACGGTGCCGTTGGGGGCGCTCGAGGCCGGGCATGTGCGGGTGCGGAACGAGTTCGTGTCGGTCGACCCGAACATGCGGGGGCGGAGGAACGACGTCCGCAGCTATGTCGCCCCGTACCAGCTCGGTGAGACGATCACCGGTGGTGCGATCGGCCGCGTCGTCGCCTCGGAGGCGCCGGAGTTGCCGGTGGGTGCGTTGGTGCTGCACCAGCACGGGTGGAGTGACCTCGTGCAGGATGCCGCCTCGACGTTCCGCGCCGTGCCAGATCTTCCCGGCGTGCCGTCCTCCCTGCGCCTGCACATTCTCGGGGTGACGGGGCTGACGGCGTACGTCGGGTTGACGGCGATCGCGAAGCTGCAGCCGGGTGAGACGGTGTTCGTCTCCGGCGCTGCGGGCGCGGTGGGAACCGCGGTCGGACAGCTCGCGAAGCTCCTCGGCGCCGACCGTGTCATCGGCTCTGCCGGCAGCGACGAGAAGCTCGCCCTGCTCACCGAGAAGTACGGGTACGACGTGGCCTTCAACTACAAGAACGGTGACGTGCGCGGCCAGCTCGCTCAAGCCGCCCCCGCGGGCATCGACGTATTCTTCGACAACGTCGGCGGCGACCACCTCGAAGCGGCCCTCGACGTCTTCAACGACGGCGGACGGGCAGCACTGTGCGGGGCGATCGCGGGATACAACACCACCGAACGCGCCCCGGGTCCGGACAACCTCGCCAACGTCATCACCCGCGCCCTCACCCTGAAGGGCTTCACCCTGGCCGCCTACCTGCAGCTGGGCGCGGAGTTCCAGGAGAAGATCGCTCCCTGGTTCGCCGAGGGAAAGATCGCCTACGACGAGACCATCGTCGACGGCATCGACCACACCGTGGATGCGTTCCTGGACATGATGCGCGGCGCGAACACCGGCAAGATGCTCGTCCGCATCCCCACCGACACCCGCGGCGAGGAGGAGGCGCACGCGTGAGGGACGACACCCTCGTAGTTTCCGTCGACGGCGGCCTCATCCGCGGGCAACGCTCCGGCACCGTGGAGACGTGGCGTAATAGCGTCCACTTGGCTGTCCGTCAGAGGTGTTCTAGCTCGTCTCCTAGCGTTCACTACGACTCCGGGTTCATCGTCGGCGGCACCTCGCGGCTCGTCGCCAAGACCGAGTTTCGCCTGTTCCCACGCGGTGCCGAGCCGCTCGAACCTCTGCCAGGTGTTCGGTTTGAGTCCACCCGCGTCCACAGTCCCAGGAAGCCCGTTCCCTCCCCCGGGGGGACGGGCTTCCTGCGTGTGTGATGGACCCGAGGTGCCCGCCCCCGCCGCCCGCACCGTGGAAGTGGAGAGAATGACCGACGAACCGATGAGCCCCGAGCCCGCCTCCCACACCGCACCGGAGGATCCTCGCGCGGCTGCGTCGCGCTCCCGTCCCACCACGTCGGGGGAGCCCATAGACCCCGCGGGACCTGTGGACCCGGTTGCACCGGCCAGCAGCGGCGTGCAGTGGGGCGAGGTCCTGCGCAACGCACTGCTGGTGCTCGTCCTCTTCGTGATGCTCTGGCTCGCGTTCCACGTCAAACTGCCCTCGGCGCAGGTCCTGCGGGACCAGCTGGACGGCTGGGGCGGCCTGGCGTGGGCCGCGTTCATCGTGTTCTACGCGGCGCTCGCCGTGACCCCCATTCCCGTCTCGGTCCTGGCGATCGCCGGGGGCGTGCTGTTCGGCGTCGTCGAGGGCAGTGTGCTCTCGGTGATCGGCGCCATGCTGGGCAGTTGGGTGGCGTACTGGCTCGCTCGCGGCCTGGGGAAGGCCACGGTCAGCAAGCTGCTCGGCAGCCACGCGGCCACCGTGGAGGAACGCCTGCAGGAGGCGGGCACCTCGGGCACCTACCTGCTGCGCCTGACCCCGGGCCTGCCCTACTGGGTGGTCAACTACGGCAGCGGCGCGTTCGGGGTCTCTCAACGGTCTTTTCTGATCGGCAGCGCCCTGGGCACCGTCCCGGGGCAGGTCTCCCTCGTCGCGATCGGTGCGTTCATCACCGAGCCCACGGTGATTCACGGCACGGTCATCGGCGTGGCGTGGGTCGTCGTGCTGGTGCTGACGCTGCTCGCCTACCGGGAACTTCGCCGGGCACGCAGGGCCAGGGTATCGACGTCGGCGAGCGGCACCGCCGAGGGCCGCCCCGGCCAGTAGCCCGGCGGCTCAGCGGCAGCGCTCCTGCGAGTCCGCCGTGACGTCCGCCGATTGCCCGCGCACGTTCCGGAAGGTAGTTCGGTACGGGAGATTCCGTGGCTTCAGCCTCCGGGCACTGCCCGGCGCGGCGCAGCGGACGGGCAGGTGGATGAGCACGCTGTTCGCGCTCACCCCGAACAGACCCAGCAGCACCACGAGCACCGCGGTGGCCGGGGTGGACCCGGTGAACAGAGTCGTGGCGAGCAGCACGACGGCGGTCGCGGCCACCCCCGTGCGTCGAAGAGGCGGCAAGCTGCCGCGAGGATGCGGTCCTTGGCGGGCTCTCGGGTGCGGGTGGGCATGGCGTGTGCTCCTGGATGCTGGCGGGGATCCGACTCCATGGTTCGGCCGCGTCACCCTCCTGAGAGTGACAAGGTAGGCCAGTCCACCTCAAACAGATCCTTATTCACCCCTCGCATTCACGCGCTCCAGCGATATCATCGTCGTATGGCGATTGATCCTGACGAGCTCCCCGCCCTCGACGCGCGGGCGACGGCGGCGTACTCCCATCTCTTCCAGGCCCTCAGTGAACCCACCCGCCTGGCCGTGCTCCAGCACCTGGCCGGCGGAGAGCACCGCGTCCGGGACCTCGTGGAGCACATGGGCCTGGCCCAGTCCACGGTGAGCAAGCACCTGAGCTTCCTCGCGCAGTGCCACCTTGTGGCTGCCCGCCCCGAGGGGCGTGCCACGTGGTACTCCCTGACCCACCCGGAGGAGCTCGCGGCGGTCATCACGGCCGCGGAACGGGTCCTGCACACCACCGGCACGGACGCCGTGCTGTGCTCGCACCTCCACCATCCGCCTGTGGCCGCGGGGCTCGACGACGTCGCCACCGGCACCCGCGCCGCGCGGCTCACCGCGGTCCCCTCCGGCCGAGGTGAGCGCTGATGGGCGCGGGGCACTCCCACGGAGGGCATTCCCCCGGCTCGGGGCACGCCGGTCACGAGCACGCAGCAGCGGCGGGCGGAACCACGTGGCGGCTGTGGATCGCGTTCGGACTGACCGCGGGGATGGTGGTCGCCCAGGCGGTCGGCTCGGCGGTCACCGGGAGTCTCGCGCTGCTCACGGACACCGTCCACGCCCTGACCGACGCCCTCGGACTGCTGGTGGCTCTCGTGGCCGCGCACCTGATGGCCCGCCCGGCCAGTTCCAAGCACACCTGGGGCTTCCGGCGGGTGGAGGTGATCGCGGCGCTGGCGCAGGCCACCCTGCTGCTCGGTGTGGGGGTCTTCGCGGTGGTGGAGGGCATCCGCCGGCTCCTGGAGCCGCGCGCGGTGCCGCCCACCGAGCTGCTCGTCTTCGGCGCCCTGGGTCTGGCGTGCAACGTGGTGGCCATCCTGGTGCTCTCGTCCAGCAGGGGCGCCAACTTCAACATGCGCGCCGCGTTCCTGGAGGTGGCGAACGACGCCCTGGGCTCCCTCGGCGTGATCGTGGCCGCGGTGGTGATCGCCACGACCGGCTTCCAGCGCGCGGACACCGTGGCCGCCCTGTTCATCGCCGCGCTGATCCTGCCGAGGGCCGCTCGGATCATGCGGGAGACGGCTGCCGTACTGATGGAGTTCACGCCCCGGGGGCTGGACCTGGACCTGTTCCGCGAGCACATCATGAGCCTGCACCACGTGGTGGACGTGCACGACGTCCATGCCTCCACCGTGGCCACCGGCCTGCCCACGATCAGCGCCCACGTGGTGGTGGAGGACGAGTGCTTTCGGGACGGCCACGCGGCAGACCTGCTGCAGGACGTCAAAACCTGCGTGGCCGAGCACTTCGCCGTCTCGGTGCACCACTCCACGTTCCAGATCGAGACAGCACGCATCAAGCACGCGGAGTCCGACGAGGTCTTGCACGCCTGAGGTGGGCGTGCCCGTCAGCCGAGCTGCAGCCGGCCCCACGCGAGCTCGGCGAGCGCCGCCGCCTGGGCGCCCAGAACGGCGTCGTCGTAGCGCACGTGCGGCGAGTGGTTCCAGGGTGCGGTGGCGAGGTCCACGTCCGCCGGGCTGCACTGCAGGAACACGAAGCACCCGGGGACCTCGCGCAGCACGAAGGAGAAGTCCTCGGAGCCCATGCGCGGGTTCTCCATGACCTGCACGTGCTCCGCGCCGAACAGCCGGGTGAGCGTTTCCCCCGTGAAGCGCGCCTCCTGCGGGTCGTTGATGGTCGCGGGGTAGAACTCGTTCCAGTCCACCTGCGCACGCAGCCCGTAGGAGGCGGCGATGCCGTCCGCGAGCTCACGGACCAGGTGGGGGAAGCGTTCGGTGGTCTCGCGTGACAGGGTGCGCACGCTGCCGGCCGTGCGGGCGCTGTCCGGGATGACGTTCATGGCCTCCCCGGCCCACAGCTGCGTCATGGTCACGACCACCGGGTCGAACACGCTGAACCGGCGCGTCACCATGGTCTGCAGCGCGGTGCCGAACTCGCACAGCGCCGTGACCGGGTCCTTGGAGGTCCACGGCTGCGAGCCGTGCCCACCCCTGCCGTGGAACGTGACGCTCAGGTGGTTGGCCCCCGCCATGAGGGTGCCTGGGCGGTAGGTGAACACCCCGGGCTCCCCCGGGCTCACGTGGATCCCGTAGGCCGCGACGGGGCGCTCGCCCGCGGCGTTCAGCACGCCCTCCTCGATCATCGGCGCGGCGCCGCCGGGGCTTTCCTCCCCCGGCTGGAACATGAACACCACGGAGCCGGGCAGCTCCTCCCGGCGTGCACTCAGCAGCCTGGCCGCGCCCACGAGACCGGCGGTGTGCAGGTCGTGCCCGCACGCGTGCATCGCGCCGTTCGTGGAGGCGAAGTCGAGCCCCGTCTGCTCCTCGATCGGCAGCCCGTCCATGTCCCCGCGCAGCAGCACCGCGGGCCCGGGACGCCCGCCCCGCAGCACCGCGACCACCGAGCTCAGCGACCGGCCCAGGGTGATCTCCAGGTCGCAGCCGTCCAGTGCCTCCAGCACCTGCCGCTGCGTCCAGGGGAGGTCGTTGCCCAGCTCAGGGTGGGCGTGCAGGCGCCTTCGCAGCTCAACGAGCTCGGGCTGCAGCAGCTGGGCGTCCTCCAGGAATGACACGTTCGGGCTCCTCGATGGTGGTGGCGCGGCGTCATCGCCCGGGCTCGGGCAGACCCTTGAGGGCCGGTCCAGGCGCCAGCCGGACCGGACCGCGGGCGGTCGCAATGTCCACCTTCTCACCTTTTTGCCGCACCGTGATCTCACCCACGTCCGCGAGCACCCGCGCCGCCTCCCGGACTCCGTCCATCAGTTCCCTCCACTGTTCGCCGCCCAGGGCGCGGGCCACGTCCGAGGGGCAGATGGTCTTCCCCGCCCGGTGCCTCAGCAGGGCGCGGATGGTCGCCTGTTCCCGTGCGCGCAGGCCCTCCTCCGTGGGCGGTTCCCACCAGGGCTCGCCGCGCTCTCCCAGCGCGACCTTCGCATCCTGGACACGCTGCCTCGCCCCCCGGCCCTCGGACCTCACGGCACGGCGGGCACCCATCAGCTCCGCGACGAGTTCCTGCCGCAGCGTTTCCGGGATCCCGGGGTCCGTGGCGCGCCAGCGCCGGCCGTTCACCACCACGTGGTGGCCGTCTGCGGTGCGCTCCGGGCCCGACGACGCCGTGCCCTCCGGGTGCGCTCCGCTCGCCTCCCGAGCGGCGTCGGTGCCCGACGCCTCCCCCTGGTCCCTGCGCCTGCTCACGGGCGCAGCCCCAGGCGCTCGATCAGGCGCGCGTGCCGCGTGAGCCCCGCCGAGACCACGGCGGGATTCTGGGCGTACCAGCGCAGGTGCTCCGCGGCCACGGTGTCCTCCGTGAGGTGCGACCCCTGGACGAGCCAGTCCTCCCGCGGCCCGCCGTCCAGGTCGGAGGCCGTGTACCCGAAGACCTCGAGAGTGCTCTCGTGGACTGGCGCGCGGATGCCACCGAGCAGCACCCTCCCCGGGTCGGGCACCGGCGCGGAGAGCCCCGCCGCATCGAGGATCTCGGAGGCCACGGTGCGCAGCACGTCGTTGCACGGGTGGTTGATCACGTGCACCGCGTTCGGACCGGCGGCGTCCAGGACGGAGGCGACGTCGAGCGTGCGGTGGGCCTCCTGCCGGATCCGCAGCTGCGCGAGGGACTCCTCCCGCCCGGCGTGCGCGGCGGCGGCCGAGGGATGCTCCAGGTGCACGGTGCTCTCGCCCCGGGCGGCCGCCGTGAGGACCCGGAGGTCGTGGTACGGCACCACCGGCGGGTCCCCCACGCTCGGCGCACGGACGATCGCGAGCGTGGGCATGAACGCGGACCACCGCATCGCGGGCACGCGAACAACCTCCACCCGGGAGCCCAGACGGGGCACGACGTCGTCCGTGCCCAGCGGCAGCCCACGGTAACCGGGCGCCACGGGCTGGGTGACGAACAGGCCCAGCCGCGGCAGCAGGGCGTGCAGGTGCGGGAGGTCCTCACGGGTGAGCTCGTGCACCGGGGGCATCCGCACGCCGTGCCACTGCCCCTCCAGCGCTCCGTGCAGCAGCACGCGCAGTGACTCGGCCTGGCAGTTGCCGTACACGGCGAACAGGGGGAGGTCCGGAAGCTCTGTGAGCCCGTAGAAGTCTCCGTAGTGACGGCGCCGCCCGTCGTCCTGCAGCCCCTGCCCGCTCACGGTTGACTCCGCAGGCGGGCGGTGCACGGCGTCCTGGCCCTGCGGATCAACATCGTCGATCACGTGCGGCGTGTGCTCAGCGGGCATGTCCCACCCTGTCCTCGAGTCGTGTGCTGGTGTCTGCGGCGTGGACGGGCGCGCCAGGATCGGGCACGGGTCTGCGGTCCGGGCACGATTCGCCCCGCCGCACGGCGCGGAGGTCCCGAACGCTCAGCAGTCCGGGCACCTCGCTCTCCCCCTCCGCGCACCAGACGCGCAGGGGGACCTCCAGACGGAGCGGAGCGTGGACGTCTGCCAGGAGCAGGGCACGGTCGAGAATCTCGCGCGGAGGTTCCCCCGCGCGGGCGCGAGGGTCCGCGGCCAGCGCGGCGGGAACGTCCTTGCGGTCCACGAACCAGATCCCGGCGTCCGTGTCCCGCAGCAGGTGGGCGGCACTCAGGTATGCCTCGGCGTCGTCGTCGTGACCGCCCACCCGCACCACCACCCACGGCTGCTCGAAGACCACGCCCGCGCCGCGAGTGCTCGGCAGGGGGATGCGCTGCGCCAGCGCCAGGGTCTCGGCGTCCTTCACCGCGCGGGAGATCCCGCGCCCGGCGAGGTCCGGCCCGTCGTGCCACGCCCGTGCGGAGGGCACGTGGCGGAACTGCGCACCCAGCTGCCAGCAGCGGAAGGCGAGGTCCCAGTCCTCCCCGCCGTAGCCCACGAGCGACTCGTCGAAACCGCCGCAGCGCTCGAACAGCCGCCGGTCCACCGCGAGCAGCGCACTGATGACGAGCCGGAAGTCCTCGGTCCCCGCGCGGGAGAGATCGGCGGTGCGCTCGTATCCCTGCGCGAGCCACTGCGGGTCCTCGAGCCGCCGCGCTCCCGGTGCCGAGCCGGTGCTGATCCACTCCACCACCGCCGGCACGTCACAGCCGGAGAGGTCCGCGTGATGCCTGGCGCCCACCGCGAGCGCCCCGTGGCCGTCGTCCGCGTCCCGCACCCCGGCCAGGAGGGCGGTGAGGAACCCGGGTTCTGGGATCATGTCCCCGTCCAGGAACACGATCACCTCCCCGGAGGACGCGCCTGCGCCCAGGTTCCGCGCCGCCCCGGCCCGGAAGCCGAGGTTCTCCTGACGCACCACCGAGCTCGGGAACGGCAGGGGCGGGAGCACCGGGGGCACGGCGGAGCCGTCGTCGCTCACGACCACCTCCATCTCGGCGACCGGGTGGTCCTGCAGCGCCAGCGCGGCAAGCAGCCGGTCCAGGCCGTGCTGGTTCTCGAAGTAGGGCACGACGACGCTCACGGCGGGCGCACTCACCGGTCACCTCCGCGGTTCGCCGGGATCTGTTCGCCCGTGAGCAGTGCCCACTGCCGGGCTGCGGCCACCCGTGTGGAGGGCAGGTCCTCGCCGTTCCAACGGGCAGGGTCGATCCACGTGCTGCGCGGGTCCGCGAGGGCGGCCCGCAGCGCGGCGGAGAGGTCATCGGTCAGCGTGAGCGCCCAGGGTGCCCGCTCGGCGAGCTCCTCGAAGAAGGGGTGCGGCGTCACGATCGGGGCGCGCCCGCTCGAGATCCACCGTCCGATGGACCCGGAGGCGGAGACGTGGGCCGGCGCAACCACCGGGACGGTGACCCGCTGCGCGGCGCGGGTCAGGGCGGTGTCGTCGAGGAACCCCGTGGTCCGAAAGCTGTGGCCGTGACGGCGGGCGGCCGCATCGAGCGCGGGGACGAGGTCCTCGTGGCCGTCCGACGCGCGACCGAGCGCCACCACCTCCACTGGCGTGTCGAGACCGGCGAGCGCCTCGATCACGCTCTCGTGGCCCTTGCCCGGGTAGAGGAAACCGAGGACGGCGACCCTGGGAACCCGCTCCGTGCCGTCGCCGTCCGACAGGGACAAGGGACAGGGAGGCTGAGCACCGGCCCACTGCCAGGCGCGGTGCCAGGGACCCGGTTCGGGCGGGTCGATGGGCAGGTGGTTCACGTGCACCGGCAATCCCGAGGTGGCGGGGACGCGGCGCTCGAGCTGCGCGCGCTCTGAGGCGCTGCACACGATCACGGCGCGGGCGACATCGACCACGCGGGCGAAGGCGGCACGGCGAGCTTCGAAGGCGTGGCCGTCCGAGGGCTGGGGGATGTCGTGCACGGTGACCGTTACCGGGCGGACCGCGGCGATATCCGCCACGGTGGAGGCCGCGGCCTGCGGTGACGGGCCGAAGATGCGGTCCGTGAAGTGAAGGTGGACCGGTGAGGACTCCCCCAGCAGAACCGGTCGCAGCTCTGTGAGCGAACCGGCCACCGTGCGCGCGTCGGGAGTGTGTGCGGCGAGGTTCTGGGCGTGCATGCGGACGCCGTGCTGTTCGGGGCCCACACAGGCCAGGAGGGGTGCGATCACGCGTTCACCCTATCGAGCACCTCCGACACGCTCCGGGGTGAGCGAGGTCATACCTCTAGCGCAAAGTCTGCACTTGTGCAAGTTTGCACTCATGCATAAAGTTGACGCGTGTCCGAATCCAACCCGTCACTGCGCGAACGCCACCGCACCCGCACCCTCGCCGAGATCCACCAGGCAGCCCTGGAACTCGTGGGCGAGTGCGGCTACGGGGACACCGCGGTGGACGCCATCGCCGAACGCGCGGGGGTCTCCCGCCGCACGTTCTTCAACTACTACCCCTCCAAGGAGGCCGCGGTCCTGGGCGCCACCGAACCGCGGATCTCCGAGGCGGCGCGCGAACGGTTCCTGGATCCGACCACCGGAGACGAGTTCGCCCGCACCGTCCGGCTGTTCATGGACGTGCTGCGGGACGCCACCGGTCCCCCCGAGTTCACGGCCCGCCGTCACGAGCTCGTGGAGAACAACCCCGAGCTCAAACGCCGGGTCGGGATGCACATCACCACCGTGGAGAGCCTCGTGGTCTCCACGGTCGTGGAGCACTCGGCCCAGGGCACCACTCCTCGATCCGAGGAGACATCGCACGCTTTCGTTCTACTGGCGGGTGCGGTCATCAAGTTCGCGTTCCGCACCAACACCCACCTGGCGACCACCCTCGACGACGACGCCGTCCAGCTCGCCCTCGACCACGCCATCGGTGTCTTCCGCACCGCCCTCAAGGAGATTTCATGACAACCACCGTCACCCGGGCTGGGACCAGCCCCGCCACCGAGGAGAAACCCACACACCTCGGCTGGCTTTTCGCGAGCCTCATGGTCGTCATGCTGCTCGCGTCCCTCGGCCAGACAATTCTCTCCACCGCCCTGCCCACCATCGTGGGCGACCTCGGCGGCGTGGACCACATGAGCTGGGTCATCACCGGCTACATCCTGGCGTCCACCGTGATGATGCCCGTCTACGGCCGCATCTCGGACCTCTTTGGCCGCAAGCCGGTGCTGCTCGCCGCCATTCTCCTGTTCCTCGCGGGTTCCGTGATCGGCGCGTCCGCCGGGACCATGGGATGGCTCATCACCGCCCGCGTGGTCCAGGGCCTGGGTGGCGGCGGTCTGATGATCCTCGCCCAGACCTCCATCGCGGACGTGGTCCCCGCCCGGGACCGCGGCAAGTACATGGGCGTCATGGGCGCCGTGTTCGCGGTGTCCTCCGTGGCCGGGCCGCTGCTCGGCGGCTGGATCACCGAGGGCCCCGGCTGGCGCTGGGCGTTCTCGTTCAACATCCCGCTGGGCATCCTGGCCATCATCGCGGTGGCCGCGTTCCTGCGCCTGCCCCAGCGCACCCGGGAGCGCAGCCAGCGGATCGACTACCTGGGCATGGTCCTGCTGGCCGCGGCCACCACGTGCGTGGTGCTCGTGTGCACGTGGGGCGGCACCCAGTACGACTGGAACTCCCCCCAGATCCTGTGGCTGTGCGCCACCACCGTGGCCGGCGGCATCGCCTTCGCGGTCGCCGAGACCCGCGCGAGCAGCCCGGTGATCCCGCTGTCCCTGTTCAAGGACCGCAACTTCACGCTCACCACGCTGTCCGGACTCGCCGTGGGCGTGGCCATGTTCGGCGCGCTGGGCTACATGCCCACCTACATCCAGATGGTCAAGGGTGTGGACGCCACCCAGGCCGGTCTGCTCATGACGCCCATGATGGCGTCCCTGCTGATCACCTCGATCGTCTCCGGTCAGGTCGTCTCCCGCACGGGCCGGTACAAGTTCTTCCCGCTGGTCGGCATGGTGGTCATGGGTGTGGGCCTGTGGCTGCTGTCCACGCTCCAGGTGGACGACTCCACCTTCAGGATGTGCGCCTACCTGGCCGTGTTCGGCGCGGGCATCGGCCTGAGCATGCAGATCCTCGTGCTGATCGTGCAGAACTCGTTCCCCAACAAGATCGTGGGCACCGCCACGGCCGCCAGCAACTTCTTCCGTCAGGTCGGTGCCACGGTGGGCTCCGCCGTGGTGGGCTCGCTGTTCATCTCCCGTCTCAAGGACCTGCTGGCGGAGAACCTGCCCCAGGTTCCCGGGGGCGCGGGAGGTGCCAGCGGCGGCATGAACGCCAACTCCTTCACGCCGCAGAGCGTGCACGCCCTGCCGCAGATGTTCCGGGACCCCGTCATCCAGTCCTACAACGATGCCCTGCTGCCGATCTTCCTCTACATGATTCCGCTCGCGCTCGTTGCCCTGGTGATGCTCGCATTCGTGGTGGAGAAGCCGCTGTCCACCCGCGTGGACCGGGAGGTTGTGGAGGCTGACTCCGACGAGCCGGACGCCACCACCGGTCAGCTCGCCGTGGCCACGGCAACCACGGGCGCCGGCCCGAGCTACGACCCGGCCGCCGCCCCGTCCTCGGCGACGACGGCGCCCGCCTCCGTCGCGCAGGCAGGCACCGGTGCCACGTCGTCCACCTCCGACGCCACCCCGACCGAGACACGGGCCGTCGCGAACCACCGCGCGGGACGCTCCCGCCGTCGCCGCTCGGCACCGCGCCACAGGGCGTGAGGCCACGGGGCGGCGCGCCGACCGGGCGGCGGCGCACACCGTGAACGCCGCGTCGTCGCCGCTCCAGTAGCGGCAGGGACTGCAACGCACGAAGGGGGTGGGTTGTCGGCCGGGAAACACCTCCCGGCCGACAACCCAGCCCCTTCTGCATGTCCGTACGCGACGAGTCAGCCCGTGCGTGCTCTTCCGAGCACCCCTCAGCTGTTCGGACGGCCCCGAGCTCCCCGAGCGCTCCCGGGGCGCGAGCACCACCCGCGCCGGAACTCGGCGGGAGGGAGTCAGTCCTTGCTGGGCAGCGCGTCCCGCAGGTCCTCCACGAGGTCCTCCAGGATCTCGGGCGCCTCGAGCATGCCGTTGCGCAGGTCCGAGAGCTCCAGGCCGTGCAGCAGCCCCACGGCGTAGCGGTCCCTGCCCGTGCGCTGGAAGCAACGTGCCACGCGGGCGAGCCACTCCTCCATGACGGCGGCATCGGTGATGACCCCGAGATCGTCCTGATAGTCCTTGGCGACCGCCGCCGCGCGCACTCGCTTCTTGCCCGCCTTCGCGTGGGCCTGTTGGAGGGCTTCCGACACGTACCGGGCGGACTTCGCGGCCTTGCGCGTCTCGTGGAGGATCTCGAAGGAGACCGCAGTCTGCCGCGGGTCCCTGCCCGGCAGGGAGATCCGTTCGCCCACCACCTCGGCCATGGTGCTCACGGTGACCTCCCCTGCGTCCTCCGGCACGGGCGTCTCGGCCCTGGCCAGCACGCGGTTCAGTGCGGTCCCCAGCACGGTCCTGGCAAACTTCTTGGGCGAGTGCCGCGCGGCTTCCTCCGTGAAGCCCTGCCCTGCCGCCAGGTGCCGCAGGTCCTTCAGCAGCTGGAGGTAGGCGGGGCTGTCGAGCTCCCGGCGCACACCGCGGGCCGCGTCCTCCCCGAGGTGCTCGGCCGCCTCGCGCAGCTCCTGGGCCGCCGCCATGCTCACGAGCCCCGCGGACTGCGCCTGCAGCAGGGTCTCGAGGCGTTCCCGGGCGACCTCCTGGTCCCGCGCATCCCCCAGCACGCGGGCGAGGAGCTTGAGCCGGTTCTCCAGGTCCTCGGCCACCTCCTGCGCCACGAAGTCCCGTGATGCCTGCAGCACGCTGCGCAGCGCACGGGAGCGCACCCGCAGCTGGTGCACGGAGTCCTCGGCGCCAAGCCGCACCGCGAAGTCCCACGCCTGCAGCTCGCCCACCAGCCGGGTCAGCATCCTCGTGAGCACGTCCGCGCCGGTGGGCTGGGCTCCCTCACCCGCGTGCTTCGCGTCGGACGCCTTGGTCGCGGCGTCCTTCCCAGAGTCCTTGGTCTTGGACGTCTTCCTGGTCGGCTCCGCAGACTCCCCCGAGTCCTTGCCCCCGCTCTTCTTCTTGTCCTTCTTGTTCTTCGCCTTCCTGGACTCTTCGGATGACTTCCGCTCCCCGTCCTCGGGAGCCCCCGCGGGCGATGAACCGTCGGCATCCTTCCCGGCACCGCGACCGTCCTCGCCCGCCGTCGACTCGACGTGTTCGGGGGTCACGATGCGCACCGCGTCCCCGCCGTCCTGCTCGAGGGCACGGGCGATCTTCGCCACGGAGGACGACGGTGTGGCTCCCGCCGCGTACAGCACGGCCTCCACGGCCTCGAAGACCTTGCGGGCCTGCTTCTCCGTGAGGTCGTCCCGGGAGAGCTCCGCCTCGCACTCGGTCCAGGCACGGGTGATGCCAGCGCGCTCGTCCCGCGCGGTCACGGTGTCGAGGCACAGCTCCGCGTACTGCCCGTCCTCCCCGAGCACCGGGTACTCAGTGCGGTGGGTGTCGATCGTGGCCACCGGGGTGAGGTCCTCACCGAGGGTCAGCCCCAGCAGCAGCTTCCGCAGCGCGGCGGGAATCCGCTCCGGTGCGCTTTTGAGGGGCTCGTAATGCACCTCCCCGCGGACGCTTCCCGCCTGGTACTTCACGTGCCAGCCATCGTCCGCACCACCACGACGACGCCGCACGGCCACCTTGGCACGTGCCAGCTGCAGGTCCGCGGTGTCGTAGTAGGTGGCACTCATGTCGTGCTCCACGGGCTCGCCCACCGTGAAACGCTCGAGGTTGTGCAGCTTCAACGCGGGCTTCTGGGGACCGGGGACGTCGTACTTGCGTTCGATCTCAACCTGTTGCGTGACCATGGGGCTCCCTTGTGTGAAACGCGCCGCGGCCCTCATGGGGTTCCGCGGCGCGCAGCTGTCGTCAAGTTGGCTGGTGCAGTGGTGTCAGGCCCGGCGTCGCTTGAGGACGTCGTCGAGGTTCAGGGCAGTGCTCTCCTGTTCGCCGGAGCGCACTGCATCCTTCAGAGTGGTGGACCGCGCGGCGGGCCGGGTGGGCACTCGCAGGGGTTCGGGCTCGTTGCGCTCGACCACGGGAGCCTGGGTGTACAGCGGCTTGGGAACCGGGACCGGTTCCCACGTGGTGGTGTCCGAACCGGTGGTCCGTGCAACCTTCAGCGCCTCGGCACGGAGCTCGGCCACCGTGTAGACCCGCTCCGTCGCGCGCTGCCCGGGCTGGTCGTCCGCGCCCGGCATATCCAGCTCCGCATCCGCCGCGCGGGTCTGCTCGGCGCGGTCCTGGCGGGCCTCGTCCTCGTTGTCGAAGATGGCGTGCTGGGCGGGCGCGGCCACCGGCGCGGCGGTGTGGACGGCGCCGCGGCGCTTGTCCTCCACAGCCAGGTAGCGCAACCCGGCAACGCACCCTGCACCCAGCAGGAAGAGCACCACGGGAACGGCCCACGAGAGGGCGGTGAAGGGCGCGATCAGCGCGGACAGGAGCGCCGCGGCCACCAGAACGGCACCGGTGAGGAACACGATGGTGCGGTCCCACTTGATGCGCAGCCCCGCCAGGGATCCGCTCTGCAGCGTGGTGGCGGACGGCGCGTGTGCCGATGTCTCCATGACTGGGGTCTCCCGTTCGTGAACCTTGGCCGAGGTAATGCTCACCACTGTACTGGGCTCGGGGCCTCTGCGCTCGTGGCTGTGGAGGGAGGGGTCGACCTGGAGGTCAGGAGCCTCCACCTGAGCATGGACGGGGAGGTTCGTCCGCCGCACCACGTGCGGCGCGAACCACATGACACTCAGCACAATCACGACGGCCAGCACCGCCGAACTGCTCACCCATGACAACCCCACCGTGCAAGAGTAGGGCAGCGGGGATAGATTCCCCGGATGGAATGCGCGTGTTGCCCACATCAATGTAATTCGATGGGGATTTTTTCCTGTCTGGCGCGTTTCACGTCCCTGACCTGGGGCGCAGTGCCTGCCGCGCGATGTCGTCGTCCCCCATCCTGGTCACACGCCCTTCGTCACAACCTTGCGGGTTGGCGGGGACTCGCCCCCGGGGTCAGTGACGCGTGTGGCGCACGGTGATCCCCTCGTCCTCGCCCGTGAACCGGTGGACCAAACCCTTCGGAACCTCCTCCGCCGTCAGCGCGAAGCTGCGGTGGTCCGCCCAGGAACCACCGATGTGCAGGAACCTCTCGCGCAGCCCCTCGTCCCGGAATCCCAGCTTCTCCACCACCCGCAGCGACTTCGCGTTCTCCGGGCGGATGTTGATCTCCATGCGGTGCAGCCGCAAATGCTGGAAGCAGTAGTCGGTGGCCATGGCCACAGCCATGGGCGCGATGCCCCGCCCGGCCTGCTCACCGTCCACCCAGTAGCCGAGGGTCGCGGAACGGAACGAGCCCAGGGTGATGCCCGAGACCGTCAGCTGCCCCACGAGCTGCGGGCGCCCGTCCTCGGGACGGCGTTCCACGATCAGCCACGGAAGGCTCTGCCCGCCGCGGGCCTGCTGGCGCAGGAGGCGCACGAACTCACGGTACGACGGCGCGGTGTCGCCCGGTTCGGGATTGCTCGCCTCCCACGGCTCGAGCCACTGCCTGTTCCGGAAGCGCACCCGGTCCCATTCACCCCGGTCGCCCAGCGCCAGTGGGCGCAGCATCAGCTGCGCCCACTGCACCGTGACCGGCCACGCGGCCTGCCCGTCCACGAGGTGGATTCAGTCCGTGAGGGTCTCGGCGTAGTCCTTGATCCAGCTGCGCAACCCGGGCCCGAGGTCCTCGCGCTCGCACGCCAGCTCGATGTTGGCCTTGAGGTAGGAGAGCTTGTCGCCGGTGTCGAAGCGGCGCCCTTTGAAGACCACGCCGTACATCCCGTGAGCGGCGTCGCCGCGGTCCGCGACGGTCTGCATGGCGTCGGTCAGCTGGATCTCCCCGCCGCGCCCGGGCGCGGTCTCCTCGAGGATGCCGAAGATTTCCGGGTGCAGCACGTAGCGGCCGATGATCGCGAGGTTGGAGGGTGCGTCCTCGGGAGCCGGCTTCTCCACCAGACCGTTGACCTGCACGTAGTCCTCCCCCTCGACCGCGGTGATGTCCGCGCAGCCGTAGGCGCTGATGCTCTCGTGAGGGACCTCCATGAGGGCCACCACGGAGCCTCCGGTGCGCTCCTGCACGCGGATCATCTGGGAGAGCAGATCCTCCTTCTCGTCGATGAGGTCGTCACCGAGCAGCACGGCGAAGGGCTCGTCCCCCACGTGGATCTTGGCACGCAACACCGCGTGGCCCAGGCCCTGGGGATCCTGCTGTCGCAGGTAGTGGATCTCGCCCAGGTCGGAGGCGTGCTCCACCTCCGAGAGCAGCTTGTCCTTGCCGGACTCCTTCAGCTGCGCCTCGAGCGCGGGGACGCGGTCGAAGTGGTCCTCGAGCGCCCGCTTGGAGCGTCCCGTGATCATCAGGACGTCGTCCAGCCCGGCGTCGACCGCTTCCTGGACTACGTACTGGATGGCGGGGCGGTCCACCACCGGCAGCATCTCCTTGGGCATGGCCTTCGTCGCGGGAAGAAAACGGGTGCCCAGGCCCGCGGCGGGGATGACGGCCTTGTGGACGCGCTTGTTCTCGTGATCACTCATGGAATTAGGGTAGACGAACACGGCCCGGAACCCCCGGTGCGAGACCCGGGACATGCGGGAATGACGGGGGTTTTCGGGGCATGTACTCCCAAGAGCGGACAGTGCCGGAGGGATGGATCGCATGGACGCAGCGGCAGGGACACCCGGTGCCAAGGCGCGGCTGCGCGCCGAGGTCCTCGAGCGGCGTCGGCGACGCACCGCGGCCGTCCGCGAGCGGGACCGGGAGGGTTTTGCCACGCACCTCGGCCGGGTGCTGGCGGGCCACGGCCCGGGCGACGTCGCCGCCTTCCTCCCGTTGCCCGGCGAACCCCCCGTGCTGCACGGGCTGGAGCGGGCGCACGCAGCGGGGCGCCGCGTGTGGCTGCCGGTGGTCGAACCGGGGCACCGGCTGAGCTGGGCGCAGTGGCGACCGGACGCTCCCCTCGCACCGGGGAACCTCCCGGGACTGCTCGAACCCACCGGACCGCGGCGCGGTCTCGAGGTCTTCGCCACGGTGCGCCTGCTGCTCGTGCCCGTGGTGGCCGTGGACCGCGGCGGGGTGCGGCTCGGCTTCGGTGGCGGGTACTACGACCGCTTCCTCCCCCTCCTGGCCGGGGCGGGGCGGGAGCCGGAGATCCTGGCCTGCTGCCACGCGGACGAGGTGCTCCCCGCCGGAACCGTTCCGCACGAGCCTCACGACGCAGTGCTCCCCGGGGTGCTCACGGAGCGAGGCACGATCCGCTTGGACACCGCGGCCTGAACTGGTCCCGGCAGTGGCCGGGCGGCCGGGCGGAGGCGGTGCCGGGGCCGAACGGAGGGGAGGCGGGGGCCGAACGGCGCCCGCACCGCGGTGCGGGTAGCATGTGACGTCGGCAATCCGCCTCCCCGTCAGCCCTCGAAGGAACACTCGTGCCCGTTTACGCCTATGCCTGTAAAGACTGCGGCCATGCTTTCGACATCCGCCAGTCCTTCTCCGACGACGCCCTGACGGTGTGCCCCGAGTGCGGCGGCCACCTGCGCAAGAAGTTCAACTCGGTGGGCGTGGTCTTCAAGGGCTCCGGCTTCTACCACAACGACTCCCGCGCCGACGCGGGCAAGAACGGCGGCTCGTCCTCCGGTGCGGCGTCCGGTTCCGCGTCCTCTGGCTCCGGCGACGGCGCGTCGAGCGGCGGTTCCGCGAGCTCGGGCTCCGCGAGCTCCGGGGCCTCGAAGGACTCCGGCACGTCCGGCGGATCGGCCTCGAGCAGCAGCACCCCGACGAGCTCCACGGGATCGGGAAGCTCCACCTCCGGTTCCTGACCGCCGCACTGCACCGGTGTCCGGTGCCGTTCGATCTGGGGCCCTGCCCGATCTGCTGCGCGTCGCACCACGACATCGCACCACGACGTCGTGGCGCCCGGGCGCCGGGCCCAGCGACGAGGACCGCGCACCAGGAGGCGAGGCGGACAGAGACGCACGGTTCTCCCCGGGCGAGCGCGTCCCGCAGCGGACGGCATCCCGCAGCGGTGGCGTCCCTGCGCGCGGCGAGCGCACTGCAACAGGCGGGCCGGGGCTCCCGTCACGGCGCTCCGCCCTGCACATGGTACCCGTGCTCCCGGCACAGGTCTGACTTACGGTTAGCGTCCGGGCATGAGTTCACGCTCCCGTCCCCGCTATCCCCTGGCACTGCGGCTGCGCACCGCCGTCCGGCGCCGCCACCGTCTCGTGGCCGCCGCACTGTGCGCCGTGGCACTGACTCTCGTCATTCTCCGCCTCGCGCCGCCCGGCGCCCACACCACGACAGTGGTCACGGCCGCCGCGGAGATCCCCGCGGGACACGCCATCGCTGCCGAGGACCTGACCGTCTCCGACTTCCCCGTGGCACTCGCCCCCTCGGGCGCCTACGCAGCGGTTTCGGACGCGAGCGGACTGACGACGGCGGTCGCGCTGACCACTGGCCAGCCCGTCACACCCACCACCGTGCTCGGTCCGGGTCTCCTCACGGGCCAGCCGCCGGGCACCACCGCGGCCACGGTGCGGGTCGGGGATCCCGCCGTTCTGAGGCACGTCCGCCCCGGTGACGTGGTGGACGTGGTGCACCACTCCGACGAGGGCGCCTCGGGCAAGGGCACCACGGTGGCACGTGCCGTCACCGTCCTGTGGGCCGCCAGCACCGCCTCGGGCGGCGGTGCGTCCATCCTGTCGCCGGGCGGCTCGGAGGACGACACCGGTCTCGTGGTGCTGGCCGCGGCCCGGGAGACCGCCACCGCGCTCGCCACGCTGGACGGGGCGGGACGTGTCTCCCTCGTGCTGGTGTCACCCTGACGGCGGGAACCGACCGGGCTCAGCCCCAGTGGGGAGGACGCTGCCGCCTCAGCCACTCCTCGTGCCCGGCCTCGCCCTGCACCTCCCGGGGGTCCGGCGCGTCCGCGCCGAGGTCATCGGGGGAACCGGCCCACCGGGTGTTGCCCAGTGCGCGTTCCGTGTCCGGCACGGTGCCGCCGGTGGCACGCCGGTGCGAGCCGCGGCGTCGCCCTGGCACCGCGTCGGGCCCGGCGCCAGAAGTCCTGCCAGGGGCCGGGGCGGGCACCACAGCCGACGCCGCATCGGGTACCGCATTGTCTGTCCGGCCGGACGCTTCACCGGGCGTCGTGCCAGTGCGTGAGGTGTCGCCGTCAGAGCCCACGCGCGGAGCTTCCCTGGCCTGCGCCCGCTGCCGGCGCCCCGTCCGCGGCACCCAGTCCGAGGTAGCGCTGCACGAGTCCCGCCACGGTCTGCGGATCCGTGAAGACCTCCACCGACCACAGGCTCACGTAGTTCCAACCCGCCCGTTCGAGCTGCTGCGGGATCAGGCGCGAACGCTCCCGCACGCTCAACGCACGGCTGCGGTCCGAGCCGTCCGAGCGCAGTGCCACAGGGATCCGCACGGCCTCTTCGACGCCGCCGCCGTGCAGCACCGCTCCGGCGGACAGGGACTCCGTCTCCGCGTAGGCCGCCATGTCCACGGCGTGGGCGTATCCCGTGTGCACCGTGGCGCCGGCGGCGCGCAGGCGGCGCGCGAGGTCGTCGACGAGCGCATCCGGGGCATCGTGCGAATCCTCGGACTCCGTGGCTGCCCTCTCGGAGGTGGTGCCGTCACCGAAGAGCACCTCGAGCATGTGGTACATGTCCTTGGCTCCGTACTTCAGCCGGCGCGGCTCGGTGTCCTTGGGGTGGATCGACGTCACGATGTGGGTGTGCCGGCGCGCACGCGTCATGCCGCGCACAAACGCCTGCCGACCATCCCGCTCGGACAGGGACCCCAGCTGGGGGGTGCTGCGACCGGACGTCGTCCGGCCGAAGCCCAGGGAGAAGATCACGGTGTCCCGCTCGATGCCCGCGGCACGGTGGAGCTCCACCACCCGGAAGGACTCGTGCCCCGGAGCGAAGAACTCCTCCGACTCCCCCGTCTCCCGCAGCCTGCGCTGGACGGCCTGGGCCACCCGGGAGGCGTGCATCGCGCTCGCCGTGACCACCGCGAGCGAGCGCTCGGGGTGCCGCGCCGCGTGGGCGAAAACGAGGTCCACGGTGCGGTGCACCTCCGCGGTGGGGGCCTGCACCCCTTCACTGCCCGCGGTGAGCACGCCCACCCCGTCCTCGACGTATTCCGCGGACAGGCCCGTGGTGGGACTCATCAGCTCGGAGGCGAATGGCACACGGGTCAGTGCGCCGCCGTAGAACGCCTCGTTGAGGTAGCTGAACAGCCTCGGGTCCAGAGGCCGGCGCACCGAGGTGAGGGAGCGGGTGTCCACGACCCGCGAGAGTGCCTCGTGGGCGGAGTCCACCTCCGCCACGGGGTGCGGTGTGTCCCGGCCGGCCAGTTGCGGCGCCACCGTGAACGGCTGCGGACCGCCGGCGTGCTCGTCTCCGAAGGCGATCACCTGCTGCGCCTTGACGACCGCGGGCAGAGCAGCCGCCAGCGGCGTGGACTCGGCGTCCAGGACCACCACCGTGTCCACCTCCTGGTCCTCGCCGAGGGTGGCGGTGAGCGCCAGGGGGCTGGCCGTCCACACGGGCACGAGCGACGGGGTCAGGTGCTGCACCCGGTCCAGGTCCTGCGTGTTCACGTGCCCGCTGCGCAGCATGTCCCGCAGCGCTACGGCCTCGCGCGGAAAGCGGCGGGCGTCGCGGGCCCAGCGGGTCGAGAGCTCGTGCTCGAGGCGCGCCGGGGCTGCGGCCACGTGCGCTGAGTCGGCCCGGCGGAACGCGGACTCCGTCCTGCGCAGCTCGGAGCCGTCCGGCATGGCCACGAAGTCGTCGCCGCTGATCATGGCCTCCAGCACCGACTGCCACCACGCGAGCTCCAGCTCTTCCCCCACCCGGTCCGCAGGCACCCCGCGCGTCTCCAGGTCCTGCAGGAACTCCCCGAGGCCGCGGGCGCGCAGGTCGTCCAGCAGGACGGTGCGCTCGGGCAGGGTGCTCAGGTGGGGCTCGTCGTTGATCAGCTCCTCGAGGATCGCCCCGAGCTCGTCCACGGTCGCGGACTCCAGACGGACGGCCGTGGCCGAGCCCTCCAGGGCGATGGCGAGCCCCTCCAGGTCCTCCCGAAAACGACGGTGCGTGCGCAGGGTCTCCTCGGCCCGGTCAGAGACCGCGGGCTGCTCCAGGGTGGTGGCCCACTGCCGCCACCTGTCCCGCTCGGACTGCACCTTCACCAGCGCCGCGTGCAGGTCCGAAAGGTGGACCCCGGGGCGGATGTACTCCTTGGCCGCCTTGCGCAGCCGGGAACGCTGCAGCCCGCTCAGCTCGATCTCGTGGTCACGCCGCCAGGCCGCGGAAGCCGTGGCCGCAATCAGGTCCGTGACGGGGCGGTCGTAGATGTCCGGGGTGAGGTACTCCAGGGAGTTCCCCACGTCGATCACGAGCTCGAGCTGCTGCTCCCACTCGGCGATGGTCGTGCCCACGCGCAGGCCCGAGACGCCCAGGACGTTGCGCATGGCGGTGGTGAGCGTGGTCAGCTCGAGCAGCAGGGACTTGGCGAGGTCGTGGGCCTGGCGCGCCTCGTCGTCGTTGACCAGACGGGCGCCGTGCCACGGGCTGGACAGGGCGGCCTCGTCGAAGGCTCCGAGGGAGGCCGCGCGCTGGAGCTGGCGCTGCACCTCGCTGCGGTGGGACACGGCGTCGAGCACCGAGCGGCGGAACCGCACGGTCGTCTTGGGGCCCGGGTCCCGGGCGGTGAGCTGCGCCAGTGCCTGCATCGCCTCGTACGGGGACGCCTGCCAGCGGGGGCGGCGGGAGTGCAGAGAGTCCTCGTGCACGCGCAGCTGCTCGCGAGAGCGGCGCAGTGCGTCGTGGATCGCCTCGGTCGCGGGCTCGGCGGCGCGCTCGTTGCGGGCCACGGCCCGCACGAGGCGTTGGGCGACGTCGTCCGGGCTCAGGTGCGAGCCCAGGGGCAGCACGAGCGAGTCCAGGCCCGCCCTGTTCCAGGCGCGCGTGAACGAGGCGAGGGTGGTGCGGGACTCCCCCAGCACGAGCACGCTGCGACCGCGGTGCACGAGCGCGCCCACGGTGGCGACCGCAGTGTCCACGGCGGGGGTGCCCACGGGCGTGCTCACCACGAAGCTCTCACCCTGCTCGGCGAGGTCCACAACATCCTGCTGGTTCGCGTCCAGGTCCGTGAGCAGCAGCTCGTCCGCGGGATCGCGGTCGTCGAGTGCCGGAGCCTTGTTCTGCAGCGGGCGAACCACCGGCAGCTTGCCCACCTCCGGGTTCTTCAGGCGGGCGAGCGCCTCGACCACCTCAGTGCGGGCCACCACGTGCTCGTCCGCCGGGCGCTCGTGCAGGTCCGCGAACGTGGAGACCACGAGCTGGTGCTCCACGTGCATCCCGGGGACGTCCACGGCGAGCTGGCGCAGGATCTCCAGCACCGGGGCGGGGTCGAGCTTGCGCGTGCCGTACGCGAGCCGGGACATCTCCGCCGTGGCCAGCTCCACCCCGTGGTCCTCGCGCAGCCGACGCACCAGCGCCGGGTTCAGCCGCGCGGGGCCCACGATGTGCAGCTCGAAGTCCTTGTGGTCCGGACGCAGCTTGATGGTGACCGGGGCAAGCAGCACGGGCGCGATGAAGCGTCGCAGCCCGTCTGCCACCGGGTCCGCGAGCCACGACGCCGTCCCGGCGGCGAGGTACGCGGCGTCCAGGCCGTGCATCACGGACAGCTCGTGGATCTTCGTGCGCAGTGCACGCGCGGAGCGTACCGCCCGGTCGTAGGCGGGCGTGTCCTGGTGGATCATCGTGGACAGTCGCGTGGGCCGCTGCATGAGCAGCTGCGCCTGGCCCGAGGAATTCGCCTCCGTGAGGTCGATGCACACGTTGTCCACCTGGTTGAAGTCCAGCAGCGTGTCCGGACCCGTGTAGGCGTCCATCTGCTGGGTCCAGGACCTCAGGGACACGCGGGGGTGCTCCGAACCGGTGGAGGCACGGTCCGCCGCCTGGGGGGTCGATCGGTCCTGGGACGGGGGTGTCGGCATGGTGCTCCTACTCACGAGTGCGCCGGCCTGCATCCCGTGGGGGACGGGGCGGACCGGCGCACCGGAACTGACGGTGACTCAGACGGTGGGGTTCACTCCCACTCGATGGTTCCCGGCGGCTTGGACGTGACGTCCAGAACCACCCGGTTGATCTCCTCCACCTCGTTGGTGATCCGGTTGGAGATCCGCGCGAGCAGCTCGGAGGGCAGCCGCGACCAGTCCGCGGTCATGGCGTCCTCGGAGCTCACGGGGCGCAGCACGATGGGGTGGCCGTAGGTGCGGCCGTCGCCCTGCACACCCACGGAGTGCACGTCCGCGAGCAGCACCACGGGCATCTGCCAGACCTCGTCGTCGAGACCGGCGCGGGTCAGCTCCTCACGGGCGATCGCGTCCGCGCGGCGCAGGATGTCCAGGCGCTGCTCGGTGACCTCACCGATGATGCGGATGCCCAGGCCCGGGCCGGGGAACGGCTGGCGGCCCACGATGTTCTCGGGCAGCCCGAGCTCGCGGCCCACCGCGCGGACCTCGTCCTTGAACAGTGCGCGCAGCGGTTCCACGAGCTCGAACTGCAGGTCCTCGGGGAGCCCGCCCACGTTGTGGTGGCTCTTGATGTTGGCCGCGCCCTCGCCGCCGCCGGACTCGACGACGTCCGGGTAGAGGGTGCCCTGCACCAGGAACCGCACGGGTTCGCCGTCCGCGGCCTCCTCGCTGAGCACCTTGTGCTCCGCGGCCTCGAATGCGCGGATGAACTCGCGCCCAATGTTCTTGCGCTTGGTCTCCGGGTCCGTGACGCCCTCGAGCGCCCCGAGGAAGCGCTCCTTCTCCCGGGCTATGTGCAGCTTGATCCCGGTCGCGGCCACGTAGTCCTTCTCGACCTGCTCCACCTCGTCCTGGCGCATCAGGCCGTGGTCCACGAGCACGCACGTGAGCCGGTCCCCGATCGCGCGCTGCACGAGCGCGGCCGCCACCGCGGAGTCCACCCCGCCGGAGAGGCCGCACAGCGCCTTGCCGTCGCCCACCTGGGCGCGGATGGCCGCAACCTGCTCCTCGATGATGTTGCCCGTGGACCAGGTGGGGCTGAGCTGGGCGCCGTTGAAGAGGAAGTTCTCCAGGACCTTCTGCCCGAAGGCAGAGTGCTTGACCTCGGGGTGCCACTGCACGCCGTAGAGCCCGCGCTCACGGTTCTCGAAGGCGGCCACGGGCGCGCCCTCGGTGGTGGCCAGGGTGGTGAAGCCCTCGGGCGCCGCCGTGACGGAGTCGCCGTGGCTCATCCACGTGGTCTGCACGTCAGGGGTGCCGTCCAGCAGCGTGCCCACGGTGTCGGCGGTGGCCGTGGCGGTGGTGGCGCCGTACTCGCGCGCACCCGTGCGCTCGACCGCGCCGCCCAGGGCGTTGGCCATCACCTGGAACCCGTAGCAGATCCCCAGGACGGGAACACCGGCCTGGAAGAGTTCGGCATCGCGCTGCGGGGCTCCCGGTGCGTACACGGAGGCGGGCCCGCCCGAGAGGATCAGGGCGGCGGGGTTGCGCTGCAGGATCTTCTCGGTGGACCAGGTGTGCGGAACGATCTCGGAGTACACATTCGCCTCGCGCACCCTGCGGGCGATCAGCTGCGCGTACTGCGCACCGTAATCGACCACGAGTACCGGGCGTTGTTCCAGGTCGCTCAGGTTCTCAGGGGATTCAGTCACGCGGACAAGTCTAGAACACGGCACAGACACGCCCCGCCGGTCTCAGTAGCGCTTGGCGGCCCTCGGATTGGCGGCGAGCTCCGCCTCGGTGGAGCGGTGGATCTTGCGCTCCACGATGAACGAGAGGAAGGGCACCACGCCGCCCAGGGCCATCACGACCAGCTGCGCGAAGGGCCACCGCATCAACGACCACACGCGCAGGCAGGAGAGGATGTAGACCACGTAGAACCAGCCGTGGACGATGAGGATCCACGTGGAGACGTTGACCCCACCGGCGAGGTTCTCGAGGTCCAGGTTCTGCCACCCGAGCGCCACAGTCTGGCCCGTAGCCTTGTCCGTGCCTCCGGCGATGAGGTCGTAGTGGAAGCCGTAGCGGGTGACCATCTCCGCCACGAGAAGCAGCAGGAACGTGCCGGAGACCCACGCGCACACCTTGTACACGTTCAGCGCAGTGCGGATCTGGGCCTCGGTGCCACCGAAGCGGCGCCGCGGCTTCAGCGCGGCGGCCTTGGCGCGCACGCTGTCCGGCACGGTCGCCCGTTCCGGGGTGGCGTCCTGGGGCGCGGTGACCCGCACGCCGTCTGTGCGGCGCACCGGGCGGGGCTGCTGGTCGTTCTTCGGCGTGGGCTCAGTCATGGGGTGCTCCGTTGTCGGATCGCGGGGTGGGGTTCTCTGAGGACGACGCCGCGCCGCTGGCTCCGGCGCGCCGCGCACCCGGGCGGGCGGCGTCCTCGTGTGGGGCGTTGCCGCGGGCGCGGGCCGCGACGGCCGGCTGGTCGTCGAAGTAGTAGAAGCACTGGTCCTGCGCGTCCCAGTAGTAGTAGGACTGCTCAGCCTCGTCCCAGAAGTAGTCGCCCTCGAAGTAGAAGTACTCCTCCGGGTTCTCCTCGCGCAGCTGCTCGTCGCGGACGAAGCGCCACCACATGAAGAATGCGAACCCGGCGAAGACCACCCACTCGATGGCATAGAAGAGGTTCAGTGCGTGCACAGATGTGTCCGTGGGCTGCTGGTCGATCTGCAGGCGGCTCAGTCCTTGACCCATCAGGCTCGCGGAGTCCTCGAGCGCACCATCGGAGGACACCGGGGCCGGCTGGGCGGCGGGATTCTCCGAGAAGGCCGCCACGTAGCCGGAGTAGAGGGGCGTGTTCCACAGGTTGCTCAGCTGCGCCGTGGACACGGAACCCACCTGGTCCGAGGGCAGCTTCTCGCTGGGCAGCGGGGAGTCGGTGGGCAGCAGGCGCCCGATCACGCGGATCCGACCAGACGGCGCGGCGTCCGCCTGCTGGGGCGAGGCCACCCAGCCGCGGGCCACGGCGAGGGAGACGTCCGAGTCCGCGGCGTCCCACCGCTTCTGTGAGTCCGGGACCACGAGCTGCGTGACCACCCAGTACCCGGACGCACCGTCCTGGAGCCGCCCAGGCACGAGCACGGTGGAGTCCGGGACGTACGTGCCGGTCACGGAGACCACGTGGTCCGCCTGCTGGGAGGTGACCGCCTCACCGGGTGTGGTGACGTCCGCGAGCGCCGAGACGCGGTCCTTTGCGGGATCCGCGACGGTCGAGGACTGTAAGGACGCGTTGAGCTGCCACATGCTGAGGCTCACGAAGAGCGCCGCCACGAGCAGGGCGGCCGCCAGAAAGGCCAGAGAGCGGGGGCGCAGGGCGGTTTTCAGCACGGTTCAACCCTACTGGCCCGCGCTGGGCGTTTCCCACACCAGCGCACCCCGCGGGCAGGCCCGCGACGGCACCCGGGCTCAGCTGCGGATGACCACCTCGGCGCGCTGGAACTCCTTCAGGTCCGAGTAGCCGGTGGTGGCCATGGCGCGGCGCAGCGCACCCATCACGTTGGAGGAGCCGTCCACGTGCCGGGAGGGCCCGTTGAGCAGCTCGTCGAGCGGGCCGACCGTGCCCACGTGTGTGCGGACACCGCGCGGCGAGTGCGAGTGGTGCGCCTCTGCGCCCCACAGCCAGCCCTGTCCGGGTGCCTCCTCGGCGCGGGCCAGCAGGGTTCCGAGCATCACGGCGTCCGCGCCCATGGCGATGGCCTTGACGATGTCGCCCGAGGTGCCCAGACCGCCGTCGGCGATCACGTGGACGTAGCGGCCCCCGGACTCGTCGAGGTAGTCCCGACGCGCCGCGGCGACGTCCGAGACCGCCGTGGCCATGGCCGCGTGGATGCCCAGGATGGACTCGGTGCGCAGGGACGCTCCCCCACCGAAGCCCACCAGGACCCCGGCCGCTCCGGTGCGCATGAGGTGCAGCGCCGGGGTGTAGCCCGCGGCGCCGCCCACGATCACCGGGACGTCGAGGTCGTAGATGAACTTCTTGAGGTCCAGCGGCTCCTGCTCGCGCGAGACGTGCTCGGCGGAGACGGTGGTGCCGCGGATGACGAAGAGGTCCACGCCGGCCTCGAGGACCGTGCGGTAGTGCTCGACCACACGCTGCGGGGACAGGGAGCCCGAGACGATCACGCCGGCCTCCCGGATCTCGGCCAGACGGGCCTTGATGAGCTCGGGCTGGACGGGCGCCGAGTAGAGCTCCTGCATCCGGCGCGTGGCCTGCGGCAGGTTCTCGGAGCTGAGGTCCGCGATCTCGTCCAGGGCCGGCTGCGGGTCCTCGTAGCGGGTCCACAGCCCCTCGAGGTCCAGCACGCCCAGACCACCCGCACGGCCCAGCTCGATGGCCGTGGCCGGGGACATCACCGAGTCCATGGGTGCGCCCACCACGGGGATGTCGAACTGGTAGGCGTCGATCTGCCACGCGGTGCTCACGTCCCGCGGGTCCCGCGTGCGGCGGGAGGGGACCAGGGCGATCTCGTCCAGGCTGAACGTGCGGCGCGCCCGTTTGGAACGCCCAATCTCGATGTCGTAGCTCACGAAATGTCCTTTCACCGCGCGGCGCGCACGGGGATGGGTGCGGCGCGGATCAGCGCTTGTAGTTGGGGGCTTCCACCGTCATGGTGATGTCGTGCGGGTGGGACTCCTTGAGCCCCGCCGGCGTGATCCGCACGAAGCGGCCCTTCTGCTTGAGTTCCGTGACGGTGTGCGCGCCCACGTAGAACATGGTCTGGCGCAGCCCGCCGTCCAGCTGGTGCAGTACCGAGGCGAGGGGGCCGCGGTACGGGACCTGGCCCTCGATGCCTTCCGGGATGAGCTTCTGGTCGTCCGAGACGTCCGCCTGGAAGTAGCGGTCCTTGGAGTAGGAGGTGTTCTTGCCGCGGGACTGCATGGCGCCCAGCGAGCCCATGCCGCGGTAGGCCTTGAACTGTTTACCCGCTACAAACACGAGCTCCCCCGGGGACTCGTCGCAGCCCGCGAGCAGCGAGCCCAGCATCACGGAGTCAGCACCGGCCACCAGCGCCTTGCCGATGTCGCCGGAGAACTGCAGCCCGCCGTCGGCGATCAGCGGCACACCGGCCGGGATCGTGACCTGTGCAGCCTCGTTGATCGCGGTGATCTGGGGGACACCCACGCCGGCGATGATGCGGGTGGTGCAGATGGAGCCGGGGCCCACGCCCACCTTGACGGCGTCCGCGCCCGCGTCCACGAGGGCCTGCGCGCCAGCCCGGGTGGCCGCCTGGCCGCCGATCACGTCCACGTGCGCCGCCGCGGGCTCCTTCTTGAGCCGGGCAATCATCTCGAGCACGCCCTGCGAATGGCCGTTGGCGGTGTCGATGAACAGCGCATCCACACCGGCGTCCACCAGCGTCATGGCACGCTCGAAGCCGTCACCGAAGAAGCCCACGGCCGCACCCACTCGCAGCCGGCCCTCGTCGTCCTTGGTGGCCAGCGGGTACTGCTCCGCCTTGGTGAAGTCCTTGACGGTGATCAGCCCGGTGAGCCGGTCCTGCTCGTCCACCAGCGGCAGCTTCTCGATCTTGTGCTTCGCGAGCAGGGCGTGGGCCTCGTCCTTGCTCATGCCCACCTTGCCGGTGACGAGCGGCATGGGGGTCATGACGTTTCGCACCAGGCGGGTCTCGAAGTCGCTCTCCGGCAGGTAACGGGTGTCGCGGTTCGTGATGATGCCCAGCAGCTTCTGGTTCTCGTCCACCACGGGCAGGCCAGAGACCTTGAAGTAGCCGCACAACCGGTCCAGCTCGGCGAGCGTGGCGTCCGGGGAGACCGTCACGGGGTTGGTGATCATCCCGGACTCGCTGCGCTTGACGCGGTCCACGTGGTCCGCCTGGTCCTGGATGGACAGGTTGCGGTGGATCACGCCGATCCCGCCCTGGCGCGCCATGGAGATGGCCATCGCGGACTCGGTCACGGTGTCCATGGCCGCCGAGAGCACGGGGGCCTGCAGCGTGATCCTGCGCGACAGGCGCGTCGTCGTGGAGGCCTCCGACGGGATCACGTCCGTGTTGCCGGGCAGCAGCAGCACGTCGTCGTAGGTCAGTCCGGTGAATCCGAACGGGTCGTCCATCAGTGCCGTGGGCACGGGTTCAGCCACGAGTAGTCCCTTTCGCGCGAGAATGTCGCCACCAGTCTACGGCGCGGCTCCGACGCGCCCCCCGCCCGTTCGCCGCGGGTCGCAGGCTCCGGACAGGGCCTGGGACCACGGCGTCGTACCGTGCGCGGGCCGCGGAGCGGACGACGTCACACCGCGTGCCGACGCCGTGCGGTCACCCCGGTGCGTGACGGCCGACCCGCGCGGGGCCCTCACCCCGTGGCACCGGTCCCGACGGCCGCGACGAGCTGGTCCCGCAGCAGCGGCGCCATGGTGCGCGTGTACTCCCAGGTGAGGTGGTGGGAGTCGATCCACAGGGCCACGTTGCCGATCACCGGCGCGCACACACCCTGCGGACAGATCAGAGGAGTGGGGTCGATCCCGGCGAACCCGGGGATCGAGTCGAGGGACTGGGCGGGGTTCTCCGCCACCAGCACGGCGTCGGCGGAGACCCTGCAGGACTCGTCGTCGCGGCCCTTCTCGGCCACGCACCGGGTGGGGTCGAAGTCCAGGCGGGGGTTGTCGCGGAATCCGACCACGGTGGTCCCCTGGGCGGTGAGCTCCCGTGTCAGGGCGTCGAGGCCGCTCACCACGCGCTCTGCCGGGCCGTCCATGAGCTCCGCGCGCGTGGAGGTGGTCAGCACGGCATCTGGCTTCAGCTCCCGCAGGTAGTCCATGGCGGCCTCGTTGCCGTCCTTGCACGTGCTCGACTGCCCCTCCACGCCGAACCCGCACCCGGGCTGCAGGACGGAGATCAGCTGCCAGTTCTCCTCCTGCGCCACGGGGATCACGGCGCCCATGTACTGCTCCATGTGGGAGTTGCCGACGACGGCCACCACCTTGGTCGGGTTCTCCACCTTCTCGGTCTGGCGGCAGAATCCCTGGGCCTTCTTGTTCGCGCTCTTGTACTCACCGTCGCAGGCCTGCGGCAGGCCCACCCACTGGTCCTTCATGGATGCGGGCAGCGCGGGGGCATCCGGGTCCCCTGCGAACGCGTAGCCCGGCTCGAGGACCCGTGCGCCGGGGTTGTTCAGCTCGGCCTGCGCCTGGAGCTGCGCGGTGCGGTGGCGCTCGACGACGGACCACGTGCCAGCGGCGACCAGCACCGTGCCCATGCACACCACGATCACCAGCGCGAGCCGCCAGTTCTTCGCCTCCGGCCACTTCCACCGCTTGAGCGGGTTCTCCACGAGCTTCGTCAGGAGCAGTGCCAGCAGAACGGACACGACCACGATCACGACGCCGGAGCGCGGCCCGGCCACCGGCCGGTCCCGGACCACCAGATAGGTGATCAGCAGGGGCCAGTGCACGAGGTACAGAGCGTAGGCGGCGTCGCCCAGCTTCACCACCGGGGCCCAGGAGAGGAACCGGTCGAGCCCGAGGGCCGAACCGGACTGTCCCGCAACGATGATCGCTGCGGCGGAGAGCAGTGGCCACAAGGCAATCCAGCCCGGGAACGCGCCCTGCACGTCCACGAGGATCCCCACCGACACCATGCTCACCAGTCCGCCCCACCCCAGGACCAGCCGCACCGCACGGGGAAGTTTCACGTAGGGAATGGCGAGCGCCACCAGGGACCCCAGGGCGAACTCCCACAGCCGGGCCCTGGTGTCGAAGTACGCGAACTCCTGGTGCGCGGCCGTGGAGAGCACCGAGAAGGCCAGCGAGGACGCGAACACCAGCCCGAAGCACGCGGCCAGAACGGGGACGCTGCTGTGTCCCGTCCGGCGCTTGACCAGCCACGCCAGGCCGAAGATCAGCGGCCACAGCAGGAAGACCTGCCCCTGGACCGAGAGGGACCAGAAGTGCTGGAACGGCGAGGCCGAGGAGTGATCCGCCGCGTAGTAGTCCACCGCGTTGAAGGCGAGCGTCCAGTTCTCGAAGTACAGGATCGAGGCCACGCCCTGGAAGCGGAAGTCCGCCACGTCCTGCGCGGGGTACAGCCACCACACGAGGAACAGTGTGGCCAGGATGACCACGGTCGCCAGCGGCAGCAGCCGCTTGAAGGTGTGCAGCCAGTAGCGGCCCAGCGCCAGAGGACGCCCGCCCTCGAGCTTGCGGACGAACGAGAGGGTCATGAAGAACGCGGAGATGAACAGGAAGATGTCCACACCACCCGAGACCCGGCCCATGAACACGTGGTAGAGGACCACCAGCACGACCGCCACGGCACGCAGTCCCTGCACCTCCGGGCGGAACCCGGAGTACCGCTGCACCCGTTGCGCGGAGGAGGATCCGGCAGCCCACCGGGGAAGCTGCCCCACCGGAAGCGGGGATGAACCGGCAATGGGATCCAAGGCTGGGGAAATGCGCATCCGGTCAGCCTAAACGCAACGGGGCGCACCGATCACATCGCACCCGGTTCCGCCCCGACCCGTCTCCGTGGGGGGGCAGCGCGCACGGCCTGCGGGTTGAGCCACCCGGTCGCGCGGGGGCAGAGGTCGAGCACCGTCGCCGGTGGCAGTACCACAAATGGCCGGCGGCCCACCCCTCGAAAGGGGTGGGCCGCCGGCCATTCGGCGATTTCCGGAAGGATCGGGAGGACTCAGTCCTCGTCGTCCTGCTTCTCCGCCACGAGCGTCTCGGTGGTGAGCACGAGCGCGGCGATGGACGCCGCGTTCTGCAGGGCGGAACGCGTGACCTTGACGGGGTCGATGATGCCCGCCGACAGCAGGTCCTCGTACTCCCCGGTCAGTGCGTTGTAGCCGTTGCCCGGCTCCATGTCCGCGACGCGGGCGGCCACGACGTTGCCGTCCTGGCCCGCGTTCTCCGCGATCCAGCGCAGCGGCTGGACCAGGGCGCGGCGCACGATGTTCACGGCGGTGGCGGCGTCCCCGCTGAGGCCGAGGTCCGTGCCGTCGAGCGTCTTGGAGGCGTGGACCAGGGCGGAGCCGCCGCCAGCCACGATGCCCTCTTCGAGCGCGGCACGCGTGGAGGACACCGCGTCCTCGATGCGGTGCTTGCGCTCCTTCTGCTCCACCTCGGTGGCGGCGCCGACCTTGATCACGGAGATGCCGCCGGCCAGGCGCGCGAGGCGCTCCTGGAGCTTCTCGCGGTCCCACTCGGAGTCCGTGCGGGCGATCTCCGCGCGGATCTCGGCCACGCGATCCGCGACGGCCTCGGAGGACCCGGCGCCGTCCACGAGCGTGGTCTGGTTCTTGGTGACCGTGATGCGGCGGGCACTGCCCAGCTGGGTCAGGTCCACGCCGTCGAGGGAGATGCCGAGCTCCGGGGTGATCACGGTGGCGTCCGTGAGCACCGCGAGGTCCTGCATGATCGCCTTGCGGCGGTCACCGAACCCGGGGGCCTTCAGGGCCACGACGTCCAGCGTGCCGCGCAGCTTGTTGACCACCAGGGTGGACAGGGCCTCACCCTCGACGTCCTCCGCGATGATGGTCAGCGGCTTCTTGGCCTGCAGCACCTTCTCCAGCACCGGCATGAGGTCCTGGATGGCGGAGATCTTTCCCTGGTACAGCAGTACGTAGGTGTCGTCCAGGACGGCTTCCTGGCGCTCCTGGTCCGTGATGAAGGACGGCGAGAGGTAGCCCTTGTCGAACTGCATGCCCTCGGTGACGTCCAGCTCCACCTCGGTGGAGGAGCCGTCCTCGATGGTGATGACGCCGTCCGTGCCCACGGTCTCGAAGGCGCGGGCGATCAGCTCGCCGATCTCCTCGGACTGCGCGGAGATGGCCGCCACGTGGGCCACGTCCTTGCCCTCGACTGGGCGGGCGTTGTCGAGCAGACGCTCGGACACGGCGGCCACCGCGGCCTCGACCCCGCGCTTGATGTCGCCCGGGGCGGCACCGGCGGCCACGTTGCGCAGACCCTCCTTGACGATGGCCTGGGCCAGCACGGTAGCGGTGGTGGTGCCGTCGCCGGCGACGTCGTTGGTCTTGGTGGCGACCTCCTTGGCCAGCTGCGCGCCGAGGTTCTCGTAGGGGTCCTCGAGCTCCACCTCACGGGCGATGGTCACGCCGTCGTTGGTGATGGTGGGCGCGCCCCACTTCTTGTCGAGGACGACGTTGCGGCCACGGGGGCCGAGGGTGACCTTGACGGTGTCCGCGAGGCGGTTGACGCCTGCCTCGAGCGCTTTGCGAGCGGTGTCGTTGAACACCAACTGCTTGGGCATGTGTGCTCCTTGGGAGAAAGAGGGAGAGGAAATGACGGCGCGGTGCCCGCGCTGCCCGTGCGGGCGGAAGCTCGGGCACCGCGCTCGAAAGACGTGGGGTGGTTACTTTTCGATGACGGCCAGCACGTCGCGCGCCGGGAGCACGAGGTACTCCTCGCCGTTGTACTTGACCTCGGTTCCGCCGTACTTGGAGAAGATGACCAGGTCACCCTCCTTGACATCCACGGGGATGCGGTTTCCCTTGTCGTCCACGCGGCCCGGGCCCACGGCAAGGACGGTGCCCTCCTGGGGCTTCTCCTTGGCGGTGTCCGGGATGACCAGACCGGAAGCGGTGGTCTGTTCAGCGGCCAGCGGCTGAACCACGATGCGATCCTCGAGGGGCTTGATGGAGACCGACACGATCTCTCCCTTTCTTCTAGGCGTGTGAGACGGTGTGCGCCCGCGCGGTGTCGTGGGGTCCCACGACGGCGAGCGCCACAGGCCAGTTGGCGTGCCAACCGTCGTCGCGGTGCCGATTGAGCGCCTGGCCTTTTAGCACCCTCACTACGAGAGTGCCAACAATCACTGTAGGGAGGCCGCCCGCGCCCGGTCAAGGCGGCGCCGCGCCGCTCCCCTGTGGGCTGAAAGCTGGCCGACCCCGCCGCTCGCGCGGTTGCGCGCACGGGTCTCAGTAGTAGACCGCGAGCCTGCCGCTGGGCCCGTCGTGGCACGTCACCGGGGTCTCGAAGACCCGGGTGAGGGTCTCGTCCGTCATGATCTCCTCGGGCGTCCCGAACTCCACGACCTTGCCCTCCTTCACGGCGCAGATCCAGTCCGAGTAGTGGCTCGCGAAGTTGACGTCGTGCAGCACTATCAGCACGGTGCGCCCCAGCTCGTCCGCTACACGACGCAGGTGGTGCATCATGTGCACCGAGTGGCGCATGTCCAGATTGTTGAGCGGTTCGTCGAGCAGCAGGTAGTCGGTCTCCTGGCACAGCACCATGGCCACGTAGGCGCGCTGGCGCTGGCCACCGGAGAGCTGGTCGAGGTAGCGGTTCTGCAGGGAGCCGAGGTCGAAGAACTCGATGGACTCGGAGATGATCCGCTCGTCCTCCCGGTTGATGCGTCCCCGCGTGTAGGGGAAGCGGCCGAGCGCCACCAGCTGGCGGACCGTGAGGCGCGCGGTGAAGTGGTTCTCCTGACGCAGCGTGGAGACCACCGTGGCCAGTTTGCGAGGGTGCGTCGTCGTCACGTCGTGACCGCCGATCACCACGGTCCCGGCATCCGGGCCCAGCAGCCGGCCCATCATCGTCAGCAACGTGGACTTGCCCGCCCCGTTGGGCCCCACCAGCGCGGTGACTCCCCCGGGCGGGATCTCGAGGTCCACCGGCCCGATGGACGTCCCGGACCCGTAGTCCTTGAACAGCTTGCCCAGCTGGATCACAGCCGACCCCTCCTCAGGATCACCACGAGGAACACGGTGCCACCCAGCAGTTCGATGATGATGGACACCGCCCCCTCTGCGTAGAACACGTTCTTCAACAGGAAATAGGCGCCCGCGAGCACCGCGAAGCCGATCAGCACGGCCATGGGGAACACGTACCGATGGTCGTAGGTGTCCGAGAACTGGTAGGCGAGGATCGCCACCAGGAAGCCCAGGAACGTCATGGGCCCGATCAGGGACGTGGAGACGGCCATCAGGACGGAGACCCAGAACAGCGTGAGCATCAGTTCCCTGCGGTGCTTCAGGCCGAGGTTCGTGGTGACGTCCTTGCCCAGCGACAGGATGTTGAGCTTGCGCGAGTGCAGGTACAGGGCCACGGTCGCGAGGGCGCACAGGGGCACGGCGAGCGGGAAGTAGCTCGCGTCCGCGTTGGACACCGAGCCGAACAGCCGCGCGCTGAGCACGTCGAAGTCGCTCGGGGCGAGCAGCCGCTGCATGAACGTGGAAACGGAGCCCAGGCCACCGCCCAGCACGATGCCGATCAGCAGCATGATCTGCACGTTGCCGTACTTACCGGAGAGCAGCCAGCCGTAGAGTCCCAGCGCGAAGAGCACCATGAGGCCCACCTGCATCGCGTACTGCGGCAGGCCCTGGATCGCGGTGACGCCGACGGCTCCCAGGAAGTAGACGACGGAGGTCTGGATCAGGACGTAGAGGGACTCGAACCCCATGATCGACGGTGTGATGATCCGGTTGTTAGCGGCCGTCTGGAACGCCACCGTGGCCATGGCCTGGCTCACCGCCACGATCGCGATCACCACCACGCTCGTGGCACGGGACTCGGCGATGCGCCAGAAGCCCCTGGTGCCGAACGGCAGGGGGTTGTCCCACGCGAGGATTCCGAGGCAGAAGGCCAGACCCACAAGCAGCAGGCAGACCAGGGCGATCCAGTAGCGTCGCCGGTGGGCCGGGGAGATGAAGGCCGCGAAGCCCTCGCGGGCGGTGTCGTGGTGCGGTGCGGGGGGCACCGCAGCGTCGTGCGTGGCGGTGTCAGGCATGGCGGCGGCTCCGGAGCAGCAGGGCGATGAACACCGCGGCGCCCACGACCCCCAGGATCAGGGAGACGGGCACCTCGAACGGCATGATGATCGTGCGCCCGATCAGGTCGCACACCGTGACCAGCCCAACACCCAGCAGGCACACCCACGGGAGGTTGGAGCGCAGGTCGTCGCCGCGGAAGAGGGAGACGACGTTGGGGACGATCAGTCCCAAAAACGGCAGGTTGCCCACGACCACGGTGACCACGCCGGTGGCCACGGCCACGAGCCCGGTGCCCGCCAGGATGATCCGGTTGTAGTTCAGACCCACGTTGGTGGCGACGTCCTCGCCGAGCCCGGCCACGGTGAGACGGTCTGCGGTGATGAACACCAGCACCGCCACGACGGCGACGATCCACAGCGCCTCGTACTGGCCCTTGAGCACAGAGGTGAAGCTGCCCGCGAACCAGACACCCAGGTTCTGCAGCCGGTCCGTGACGAGCGCCAGGTAGGTGGAGATGGACCCGACCACCGCACCGAGCATGATGCCCACGATCGGCACGATCAGCGACGAGCGCAGGGTGACTCTGCGCAGGAACGCGAAGAAGACCATGGTGCCCAGGAACGCGGCGATGATCGCACCGACCATGCGCACGGTCAGGGACGCGTCCGGGAAGAGGATCATCATGACCAGCAGCCCCAGCCCGGCCCACTCGGTGGTGCCCGTGGTCGTGGGCTCCACGAACCGGTTCTGGGTCAGCAGCTGCATGACCAGTCCGGACATGGCCATGGCCGCGCCGGCCAGGACAAGGGCGATCGTGCGCGGGATGCGGGTCAGCGCGAGGAAACGGCTGCCGCCGCCCCCGTCGCCGAGGTCCGCGACCCCCGTGACAATCGAGAGAACGAGCAGCCCCGCCACCGCGAGCAGCGCCAACCAGAACTTCCAGTCGCGCAGCGCCCCCGGGGCGGCGGTCGTGCGTCGGGCCGTGGAGACCATCACCTGTGCGCTTTCCTCACTCGTGGCGGCGCCCCGCGAGGACGTTCCCGCGGGGCACCGTTGACGACATTCCTGGGCGGAGTGCGGTCAGTTCTTCTGGCTCTCCAGCTTGTCGGCGATCTCGTTGAGGATCTCCGTGTAGGTCTGGATGCCCTCGTTCGTGTAGGTGTCCTCCGGCAGGTACACGACGTTGCCGTTCTTCACAGCGGGGACGTCCTTGAGTGCCTCGGACTTCTCGATCACCTCGGACGCGGGGGTAGCGTCCTTCGAAGAGCTGATGGCCGCGTCACGGTCCATCACGATGAGCAGTTCGGGCTTCGCCTTGGCGATGGCCTCGACGGAGATGTCGTCACCCTGGTGGTCGTCGGAGCCCTCCACCTCGAGGGCCGACTTCAGACCGACCATGTCGAACAGCGGGCCGATCGTGCGACCGGTCTTGGGGACCACGTACCCGATGTCGCCGCCGGAGACGATCAGGCCCATGGCGGACTGGTCCTTGTAGGCGTCCTTGGCTCGCTGCTCAGCCTTGTCGAGGTCGTCGTTGAGCTTCTCGGCGTCGTCGGTCTTCTGGAAGACCTCACCCAGCGCGGAGACCTGGCGCTTGAGCTCGGAGTCGAGGGGCTGGTCGTCGCGCGGATCCAGGTCGAGCATCGCGGCGTCCGGGACGAGCTTCTTGATGTCGTCGTAGTGTTGCGAGAAGCGCTGGCCGTTGATGACCAGGTCCGGGTCCACACCCGCGATGGCCTCGAGGTCCGGCTCGCGGTGCGATCCGAGATCCACGATGCTGTCGTCGTCCTTGTACGCGATCGTCTCCGGGATCAGGGTCTTCGGCGCAGCCTTGAGCTGCACACCCCAGTCCGAGAGGGTCTCGAACACACGGTTGTCCGTGGCGACCACGGAGCTGGGCGGGGAATCGACGGTCTGCTCACCCTTGTCGTCCTGGATCGTGACCGTGGAAGCGGCGGGACTGGCGGAGGATTCCGAGGAGGAGCCGCCGGAGCCGCACCCGACCAGCGCGAGGGACGCCACCGCGCACAGGGCGATCCCGGGGAACAGTCGGTTGGAAGACATGAATGTACTCGCAATCTCGTGGCGTCGTCTGGTGCAGGCGGCCAGCCATAAGGTGAGCCTAACCTAAATAAAGGCTGAAAATCCAGTGTGGATCCTCCCGTGTCCTGCGGCTCCCCGGGTTGCATCACCGTGTTCTGCCCGCGCGTGGTGTGATGGAACGGTGAACACCTCCCCCGCACCCCAGGACCCCGAGGCGGCGGGTCTGGCCCGGCTGCTGACCCCCGAGGGGCTACGCCTGCTGGATGAGCTCGGCCCCTACGACCCCGCTGCATCCCTGACAGTCAGCGAGTCCCTGCGCGCCCGCGGCCACTCCCCCGAGCTGGTCTCGGCCGCGCTCACCCAGTCGCGGCTGCGCGCGAAGGCACAGGCCAAGTTCGGGGCCTACGCACGGCACATGGTCTTCACGCGCGACGGCGTGGAGCAGGCCACCCGCTGGTCCGTGGCCGCCCTGCACGCGCAGCGCTTTGCGCAGGCCGGGATCGAGCACGTGGTCGATCTGGGCTGCGGGGTCGGTGCGGACTCGCTGGCACTGGCGGCCCTGGACCGCACGGTCACCGCAGTGGAGCGGGATCCGCTCACCGCCGCCGTGGCCACCGTCAACCTCACCGGATGGGACCGGGTCCGCGTGCTGTGCACTGACGCCGAGTCCCTCGACCTCTCTTCCTTGGAGGCGGGCCCCGCCGACGGCGTGTGGCTCGACCCCGCACGCCGGGTCACGGGCTCCGGGAGCACCCGCAGGATCTTCGACCCCGAGGCGTTCTCCCCGCCCCTGTCCTTCGTGACCGGTCTGGCCGCCGACGGCCTCGCGGTGGGCGCGAAGATCGGCCCGGGCATTCCGCACGAGCACGTGCCCGCGGATGCAGAGGCGCAGTGGATCTCCGACCGCGGGGACGTGGTCGAGGCGGTGCTGTGGTTCAACGCAGTGCGCCGCCCGACGGTGGCCCGCGCGGCACTCGTGCTGGGCCGCGGAGGCGGCGCAACGGCGTCGTCGGCCCCCGGGAGCACGGCCCTCGAAAGCACGGCGCACGAGACTGGCGACACGGAACCCGCCGAGACGGCGGAGAACGCGCCGGCCGCGGCGGAACTGACCTCCGCGTCCTGGCAGTCCCCGGCCCCGGAGGGCAAACTGCTGGGGCCCGTGGGCCGCTACCTCTACGAGCCCGACGGCGCCGTGATCCGCGCGGGGCTCGTCACGGACCTGGCCCAGCACCTGGGCGCGCACCTCGTCCACCCCGCCATCGCCTACCTGAGCTCGGACACGCTCGTGGAGACCCCGCTGGCCCGGGCGTACGAGGTCCGGGAGGTGCTCCCCCACACCGTGAAGGTTCTCAAGAGGTGGGTGCGGGAGCACGACGTGGGCACCCTGGAGATCAAGAAACGCGGCACGGACGTCACACCCGAGCAGCTGCGCCGACAGCTCGCACCACGCGGTTGCGGGCGTGCGACGCTGGTGATGACACGGCTGCATGATGCCGGGACGGAACGCCGCGTGGTGCTCGCCGTGCACCCCGTAAACTGATGCTCCCTGTGCTGCAGTGACGGGCGGGGCCCGGGGACGGCGTCCCCGGGTACGGTCACGACCGCCGTTTCCGGCGCACCCACGAGAGGACCACGCCGTGCACATTGATTTCCACAGCTCAGACCGCTCCACCCTCGGCGTGGAGTGGGAGGTCGCTCTCGTGGAGCGCGCCACGGGCGAACTCGCCCCGCGCGCGGACGAGGTCCTCGAAGCAGTGACAGCCGAGCATCCCGAGCTCGGTGAGGAGGGGGACCACCCACGGGTCACGGGCGAGTTCCTTCAGAACACCGTGGAGATGGTCACAGGGATCAGCGAGACCGTCGGGGAGGCCGTGACGGACCTGGCCAGCACGCAGGACCTGATCCGCGAGGTCACCGACCCCCGCTCGCTCGAGATCTTCGGTGCGGGAACCCACCCGTTCTCCGACTGGACCCAGCAGCCGGTGGTGGACAAGGAGCGCTACTACAAGGTGCTCGACCGCGCCCAGTACTGGGGCCGCCAGATGGTGATCTTCGGCCTGCACGTGCACGTGGGCATCAACCACCGGGACAAGGCGCTGCCCGTGCTGGACGGACTCATGAACTACTACCCGCACCTGCTGGCGCTGTCCGCGAACTCGCCGTACTGGAACGGCCACGACACCGGCTACGCGTCCCACCGCGCCCTGATCTTCCAGCAGCTCTCCACGGCGGGGCTGCCCTTCCACTTCGACACCTGGGAGGAGTACGAGTCCTACGTGGGGGACCTGGTGGCCACCGGTGTGATCGAGGAGATCTCCGAGAACCGCTGGGACATCCGCCCCGTCCCCCGCTTCGGCACCGTGGAGATGCGCGTGTGCGACGGACCCTCCACCCTGCGCGAGGTGGGGGCGCTCGCCGCTCTCACGCAGTGCCTCGTGGAGTCCTTCTCCCGCGCCCTGGACCGCGGGGAGCCCATCCCCGTGATGCCCCCGTGGCACCACCAGGAGAACAAGTGGCGCGCCGCCCGCTACGGGCTCGACGCGATCGTGGTGAAGGACGCCCAGAACCACGAGCGGCTCGTGACCGAGGACCTCACGGAGCTGCTCGAGAAGCTCGAGCCGCTGGCCCGGGAGCTCGACTGCGCGGACGAGCTCGCCCACGTGGAGACCATGATGAACGGCGCCACCGGCTACCAGCGCCAGCGCCGCGTGGCCCAGGAGAACGGCGGGGACCTGCGCGCCGTGGTCATGGACATCGTGGAGCGCAACCGCACCACGCGCTGAGCCGGGGACGACGCCGCACGGCCGGTTGCCCGGTGCACTGGCCGGTTCGTGGTCGGACCGGTTCGCGGTCGGTCTGCTTCCCGACCGGTCCTGCCGGCGGCGGCTGCGGAGGTCCGGATTCGCCTGCCCGGGTCCGTCGTCGCGGCACAGATGGACCGGCCCGTTCAGCTCGCGGCGGGCACGGCCACCGTGGTCACGGGCAGGCCGGGATCCGCGGTGAATCCGATCCCCGTGGGTGCCACGCCCCGGGAGACGAGCCGCGCACCGAGGGCGGCCACCATCGCACCGTTGTCCGTGCACAGGGACAGCGGCGGAACCACGACCGTGATCCCGTGGCGTGAGCAGCGCTCGGTGACGAGCTCCCGCAGCCGCGAGTTCGCGGCCACTCCCCCGCCCATGAGCAGCGTGGTGATCCCGTGCTCGGTGCAGGCCAGCACCGTCTTGCGCGAGATCACGTCCACCACGGACTCCTGGAAGCTCGCGGCCACGTCCGCCACGGGAATGGGCTGGCGCGCGGCCTGGAACGTCTCGACCACGCGCGCGACCGCGGTCTTCAACCCCGAGAAGGACATGTCGTAGCGGTGCGGTCCGGGTTTCTCGACAGAGCCCATGTACTTGCCGGCGGTGAGGCCGCGAGGGAACGCAAAGGCGCGAGGATCGCCGTCGACGGCCGCGGCGTCGATGGCCGGCCCGCCCGGGTAGGCGAGCCCGAGCAGCCGCGCGACCTTGTCGTAGGCCTCGCCCGCGGCGTCGTCGATCGTGGAGCCCAGCAGCCGCACGTCGCTCGTGATGCTCTCCACGGCCAGGATCTCCGTGTGTCCGCCCGAGACGAGCAGGGCCCCCAGGTGCTCGGGCAGCTCGCCGCCGTCCCCCAGCAGCCCGACCCCCACGTGGGCGACCAGGTGGTTGATCGCGTACAGGGGCTTGCCCGTGGCGACCGCCAGGGCCTTCGCCGCCGCCACGCCCACCATGAGCGCGCCGGCGAGTCCGGGCCCGGAGGTCACGGCGATCGCATCGACCTCGGCGAGGCTCACCTCCGCCTCCGCGAGCGCCGCGCGGACGGTGGGCACGAAGGCCTCGAGGTGCGCTCGGGAGGCGATCTCCGGGATGACACCGCCGAAGCGCACGTGCTGCTCCATGGAGGAGGAGACCGTGTTGGTCAACAGTTCGGTGCCGCGCACGATGCCCGCACCGGTCTCGTCGCACGAGGACTCGATGCCCAGAACCAGTGGCTCAGTGGTGTTCATGGATGGTCCTTCCGTCCGCGCTGCGCTCCGCCGGGCCCGCGGGCGCCAGCTCGCAGCGCATGATCAGCGCGTCGTGGCCCGGGCCGTAGTAGTGGGCGCGGGTGTGGATGTGGTGGTAGCCGAAGCGGCGGTACAGCGCCTGGGCCCGAGGGTTGTCCGCGCGGACCTCGAGCATCATCTCGGTGGCCCCCTCAGCCACGGAGGCCTCGTGGAGCACGCGCAGAAGCGTGGCGCCGAGCCCCCTGCCCTCGTGGGCGGGTACCACCGCGATGGTCTGCACGTCCGCCACGGGCGGTATGCACATCATTCCGGCGTAGCCCACGATCTCCCGGTCCCGTGTCACCACCCAGTAGCGGCGGGTGGGGTGGGCGAGCTCCTCGCGGAACATCTGCGCAGGCCACGCATCCTCGGGGAACAGCTCGGTCTCCAGCGCGTGGACGGTCTCCAGGTCCCCCGGTTGCATGGGCCGCAGAGCGTAGCCACGGGGCAGCGACGACGCCGCGGCCACCACGGGCTCGCGCGCCGTCACGACGTCGCCCGCTTGGGCGCCCCGGGGACCCTGGCATCAGACTCGCGCAGGTAGAGGGGGGTGGTGTCCGTGCTCAGCGCGCCGCCGCGGCTCGTGAGCGCCCAGGCGGCGCGGGCGAGGTCCGCCGCGCTCGGGGCGACATCCGTGCCCTGCGCGGCCAGCCGGGGAACACGGTCCGGGTAGAGGCCCGCACCGGAGCCGTAGCAGGGCATCCCGGGGAGGTCTTCGGGCGCCGCAACCCCGGGCTCCCCCGCGGGCACGGCCTCCGGGCGGTCGTGCGACCCGGTGAGCCGGTAGCGGCGGAAGTACAGCTCCTTGCGGCGAGCGTCCGTGGCCACCACGAACTCGGGCTCCCCCGCCTCGAGCGCGAGGGGCACCACGTGGTGGGCCACGGCGTCGAGCGAGCAGAGCCCGTACACGGGCAGGTTCCACGCGAAGCCGAGGGCGCGGGCGCTCACCAGCCCGGCCCGCAGGCCGGTGAACGGTCCTGGGCCGATGCCCACGAGAATGCCGTCGAGGTCCTCACCGGTGAGCCCGGTCCGCGCCATGAGATCCTGCACCGCCGGGGCCAGGGCCTCGGCGTGCGAGCGGGTGTCGGTGGTGTCGAAGCGTTCGAGCACCTCACCGTCCCGGGCCAGCGCCACGGACGCGGTCGACGAGGAATCCAGACTCAGCACAAGCACCCGGACAGTCTAAGCCCGCGCGGAGAGGCCCCTCCGCGCGCACCCGGTCGGGGCGGCGAAGGGGCCTCTCAGGCCGGGTACGGCTACTGCTGCGCGGTCAGTCGCTCGGCGGCCTTCGCGTTGTTCCGCTCGATCAGACCGAACAGCACGCGGTAGACCACCAGACCCACGAGGGTGACGCCCACCAGGAACCACAGGATGGTGGAGAAGTAGTCCCCCTGGGCGGAACCGCCCACGCTCAGCCCCGCGAACCAGGTGGGCTTCGAGGACATCAGCATCGCCGTGTAGGCCACCCCGATCGGGGAGGCCACGTTGATCACGAGGTTGTAGAAGCCCACGGCCACGCCGGACTTCGCCGCGGGCATGAGCAGCAGCGCACTGGACATCAGCGGTGCGTAGAGCAGGCCGAAGCCCACCGAGAACATGGCCATCGCCACCACCATGGCCACCACGGACACGTTGATGAACACCCCGGCCACCGCGAGCGCGAGCGCGAGCAGGCACAGCGCCAGGGTCACGGCCTGCCTGGAGTCCAGCCGTCGGCTCACCGCACCGGACATCGCCGTCGTGGACGCGCCCAGCACGTAGCCGGGAATGGTGAGCAGCGAGACCTTGTCCATGGCCATGCCGTGCACTCCGTGGATCGCGAAGGGGAACAGGAACACGAATGCCAGGTTGACCGAGTAGATGATGAACACGATCACCAGGGCGCTGATGTACGGCCGGTTGGTGAAGAAGGAGGCGTCGACGAGCGCACGGGAGTTGGTGCGCACGTGGTGCACGAACAGCACGGTGGCCACCACCGCGGGGATCCACCACCACCACGTGAAGTCCTGCATGAACATGATCAGCCCGGTGGCGATGACACCCACCAGGAACAGTCCGAACACGTCCACGCCGGAGCTCGTGTGCTCGACATCGTCCGGCACGCGGGTCCTGATGAACGGCAGGGAGAGCACGATCAGCAGCGGGATCAGGAACATCCACGTCCAGGACACGTACGTCGCCAGGAAGCCCGAGACCAGCGTGCCGATGAGCGAGGCGAGCTGGAAGGACATGTTGGAGAAGCCCAGGTACTTCTTCAGCTCCACGCCCTGGAAGTGCTTGGTCACGTAGACCACGTAGAGGGTCTCCGCGGCGGCGAGGCCTGCCGTCTGGACCACCCGGCCCACGAGCACCACGCCGAAGGACGCGGATCCCACGAAGCCGATCACGGAGCCCACCACGATCAGCCCGAGGCTCAGGTACAGCAGCTTGCGAATGGCCACGGAGTCCGCGAGCGCGGAGTAGACCACGGCACCAATGCCGATCAGCACGCCCGTGAGGGTGGCCTGCAGGCTCACGGTGGACTCGCTCAGGGACAGCGCCGCGGCCATGGGCTGGGACGTGAACTTGAAGCCCTGGTCTACCACCAGGCAGAAGATGAACAGGAACAGCAGGACGGGCACGGCGCGGCGCGGATTCACGCCTGTCGTGGGGCGACCCGCCGCGGCGGGCGTGCCGTTGGCGGGGACTGCGGCCGCCGAGGTCGAGACGGCGCTCTCGGGACCGACGCCCGACGCGAGGTCCGGAGTCTACTCGGGGTGATTCATCTCGTTCACAGCTCCGTCACCGTTGCGGCCAGCTCGATCATCTGCGCGAAGCCCGTCTGGCGCTGCTCTGGCGTCATCTTCTCGTGAGTCACCAGGTTGTCCGAGACCGTGAACATCGCCAGGGCCTCAACGCCGGCCGCGGCCGCGTTGGCGTAGAGCCCCGCGGTCTCCATCTCCACGGCGAGCACACCCATTCGCGCCCACCGTGTGGTGGTGTCGTCCTGCGCGTGGTAGAAGGTGTCCGAGGAGACCACGTTGCCCGCGTGGACGGGGATCCCCCGGTCCTCGGCGGCACGGTGCACGTGGTTCAGCAGCCGGAAGGATCCGGTGGGTGCCCACGTGCCGGGCAGGTCGAACTGCGCCAGGTAGGTGGAGTCGGTGGAGGCCGCCTGCGCGAGCACGAGGTCGTTGAGCGCCAGGTCCTCCGTGAGCCCCCCGCAGGAGCCGATGCGCACCAGCCTGGTGCAACCGAAAACGTGGATCAGCTCCCAGCTGTACAGCGCGATGGAGGGGATCCCCATCCCGGTGCCCATGACGGAGAGCTCTCGCCCCTGGTAGGTCCCGGTGTAGCCGAGCATGTTGCGCACGGAGTTGAACTGCACGACGTCCTCGAGGAACGTGTCGGCAATGAACTTCGCCCGCAGCGGGTCTCCGGGAAGCAGGATCCTCTCGGCGATCGGGGCGCCCTGCGGGTTGATGTGCGGTGTGGATGTCGCTGACAAGCGGTCCTCCTCGGGTCGGTCCGCGACGGGTCCGGCCGAGTTCGGGGCAACGACGACGCCGTCGGATCCCCTGGGGTCGCACCGTCTGCGGTGGGCGGTGGCGCTGCCGTCATTGTGGCACGTCAGGGGCGCGGAGAACTGCGCGGGCACGGGGCCGGAGCGCGGTGCGCCGCGGTCCGGTTCAGAGGTCCAGACGGTCCGACCACCGGGGCCCGTAGCCCCGCAGGATCAGGGTGCGCGGCTCGTCGCCGTCCTGCTCCTCCCCATCCCACTCGTCGGTGAGCGCCCGCAGCGCCTGCGCCACGGCCCCGTCCACGACGTCGCCGTCGTGGTCGCCCTCGACCTCGCCCCCATGCTGCTGGTAGGACAGTGCGGGCGCAGCCGGGTGCTCCCCCACCGCGGGCAGGACGCCCTGCGGCCGCACGAAGTCCACGACCAGCCGGGAGTCGCTGAGGTGCTCCACCTTGGAGGTGCCCCACTCGACCACCGTCACGCACGTGTCCAGCGTGTCCTCGAGGTCGATCGTGTCGATGTCCGCGGCGGTGTCCAGCCGGTAGGCGTCCACGTGCACGAGGTCCGGGCCGCCAGGGCGAGGACCGTCCGGGAGGTTGGGGTGGCGCCGGCTGAGCACGAACGTGGGCGAGATGATCCCCTCCCGCACGCCCAGGCCATGGCCCAGGCCCTGGGTGAAGGTTGTCTTGCCCGCCCCGAGCTCGCCGTTGAGCATCACGAGGTCCCCCGCGTGCAGGTGCGGAGCGAGCCGCTCGGCGATCCCCCGGGTGTCCTCGGCACCGCCCGGGTGCAGGGTGAGCGTCCAGTTGGGCTGCTCGAAGGCCTCCCCGCCCGAGACGCGCGTGGGGCGGGGGTCCTGCGGCAGGCTGTGGGCGGCCAGCGCGCTCGCGCTGCGGGAGACCGTCACGTCCCCCAGCGTCAGGTGGCTGTGGCTCGTGTACTCCCGGGGCACGCGCGGGGAGATCCGCGTGACCACCTCGTAGTTGATGGTTCCCGCAGCGTCCGCCCACTCGGTCACGGAGGGGTGGTCGCCCGCGCCGAAGAGCACGGCCTCGTCCCCCACGTGCACGAGCGGGTCCACGGCCTCGTCGAGCACCGGCTGCCCCGCGGGCACGCCCTCCGGGGTGACCGTGCGCCCCAGTGCGAGGTCCACCACGCACTGGTCCATCGCGATCCGCCCCACCACGGGGTACACCCGGCCGCCGATGCGCACCGGGGCGCCCGTGGCCACGCGGGGCACGCCGTCCGCGTACCCCAGGGGAATCAGCGCCAGGTGCGTGTCCCTGGCGGTGCGGTAGCTCAGCCCGTAGGAGACGCCGCTGTCCCGGGGCACGGCCTTCACATTGGCCACGCGGGCGCGCAGCGTCATGGCGGGGATCAGCCCGAAGTCCTGGGGCGTGCGGTCCTCGAACGGGCTCAGGCCGTAGAGGCCCAGGCCCACGCGCACGGCGTCCCGGAGCATGGAGTCCGGGTCCGCGAGCTGCTCCGCGGAGAGCAGGCCGGGGGTGTTGGCTGCGTGCACGAGCGAGGGAGCGAGCCCGGCGCCGCGAGCAGTTCTCACCGCCTCGTTGAGGGCGTCGAGCTGCTCCTGCGTCTCGGGACGGCCCGGATCGTCCGCCACGGCAAGGTGGGTGAAGACCCCCTCCACGGTGAGCAGGCCCTCCTGCTGGGCGCGGGCCGCGCGCGCCACGAGCTCCGGCCACTGCTCGGGGGTGGCACCGTTGCGGCCGAGTCCCGAGTCGAGCTTCAGGTGCACCACCGCGGTGGTCCCGGTACGCCGGGCCGCCTGCAGCACGGCGTCGAACTCCCAGCCGCTCACCCCCAGGCGGACGTCCCGGTACAGCGCCTCGTCAAAGTCCGTGGACATCGTGTGCAGCCACGCGATCACGGGCGCGGTGATCCCCGCGTCGCGCAGCGCCACGGCTTCGGAGACGTGCGCCGTGCCCAGCATGTGCGCACCCGCGGCGAGCGCCGTGCGCGCCACCTCCGGCGCACCGTGGCCGTAGGCGTCCGCCTTGACCACCGCGATCAGTTTCCGGCCCCGGGCGAGCTGCGTGAGCCTCACCACGTTGTGCCACACGGCGGAGAGATCCACCACGGCACTGCGCTCGCTGGGTTCCTGGGGCTGCCACGACGTCATCACACTCACGCACCCCATTGTGCCCTGCCGTGACCGGACCGCATTCTTCGACCGCCCGTGCAACGGGCGACGACGCCGTGCCCGGACGGTGCGCCGGTAGGCTGGTCGCGTGCCCCACCCCGATCCGCGCCACGTCCTGCTGCTCAGCATGCACACCTCTCCCGTGGACCAGCCCGGGTCCGGGGACGCCGGAGGGTTGAACGTCTACGTGTGGCACCTCGCGCGCGCCCTCGCCCAGGCGGGCTGGCGCGTGGACATGGCCACCCTGGACCGGGACCCGGCCCACGGCGCCGGAGTCCGGAGCGCCACGGTGGCGGACGGCGTGCGGCTGCTCACCGTGGCCCTGCCCGGTGCCGCGCGGACCCCCAAGTCCGGCCTGCCGGGGTTCGCTCCGCGGTTCGGCCGGGCGCTGGCCGCCCACTACGACCGCGACGGGGCCTCTCCGGATGTGCTGCACGCCCACTACTGGCTCTCCGGGGTCGCCGCGCTCGAGACCGCGGCAGTCCAGGCCGCACGTGGCAGGGACGTCCCCGTGGTGCTCACACTGCACACCTCCGCCGCCGCCAAGAACCTGCGCGCGGGGCCGGACGAGGTCCCCGAGCCCCGCGAGCGCGAGGACTCCGAGCGGGATCTCGTCGCCCGCGCCTGCCACACCATCGTGAACACACCCGCGGAGCGGGAGCAGGTCGTGGAGCTCTACGGCGCGCGGCCCGAGCGGGTGGTCGTGATCCCTCCGGGCGTGGACACCACCGTCTTCCACCCGGGCGCCGCCCATGCGGCCGCCGGCCCGTCGGAGCGGGGCTCGGACCGGGACTCCGCTGCTCGCGCCCACCCCTTCACCGTGCTGTGCGCCGGTCGGGTCCAGCCGCTGAAGGGCCAGCAGGTCCTCGTGCGCGCCCTGGGGCTGCTGCGGCGCGAGCACCCGGAGTCCCCGGTCCGGCTGGTCCTCGCGGGGGTGGGGGCGCCCGAGTTTCTGGACCGGCTGCACGAGCTTGCGGCAGAGGAGGGCGTGACGGACGCCGTGCAGTTCCTCGGCTCCCTGCCCCGCCCGGAGCTCGCAGGGCTCATGGGAGCGGTGGACGCCGTCGCCGTACCCTCCTCGTCCGAGACGTTCGGCCTCGTGGCCGTCGAGGCGCAGGCGTGCGGGACCCCCGTCATGGCCACGGACGTGGACGGGCTGCGCTACGCGGTGCGTGACGGCGAAACCGGATGGCTCGTGCCCGGCCGGGACCCCGCGGACTGGGCGAGAGCCATGCACCGCGCGGCGAGCGAGCCGCGGCTCTGGGGGGCGATGTCCCCCGCCGCGCAGGCTCGCGCGCAGGAGCTGACCTGGGACGACGTCGCCGCGGCTCACGCCCGCACGTACCTCGCCTGTGCGCGGCCCGCTCCCAGCGCCTAAACTCCCACGTGTGACCACCGCGTACCTGAGCCGTGACGCCCTCGCCCGCTACCTGGACCGTTCCCGCATCACCGGGGCCGTCGCCACGCCCCGCGAGGCCAACCTCCGCAACATCCAGGGGTTCCTGGACGGGGACCAGCACCAGCACATGGGTGTGGTGCGCACCCGGGACTGGGACTGGGACTCCGTCTTCGAGCTCATGCGGGAGCGCGTGGGCATCAACGAAGACCCCTCCTACGCCGAGGGTCAGGACTCCATCTCCGCGCAGCTGTGCGTGGCCGCACTGGACTCGTACGCGGAGATCTTCAGCCAGGCCGTGCAGGGCCGCAAGCGCCTGCTCTTCGCCACCGGCCACCCCGCCGGGCTCGCACCCGTCTACGCCCGCCTCGCGCGCGTGGCCAGGGCCTCCGGCGCCCGCGTCATCCGCGTGGACGAGGCGTTGCCCTTCGAGGACGGGGACGTCCGGCAGGTCGAGGACGTCGTGATGGTCGAGCAGTACGGCGGCCTGCGCCACACCCATTTCCCCGATCCCATGCGCCTCGTGCTGGAGCACCTCGAGGAGCAGGGGCGCGAGGCCCCGGACCTCGTGGTCGCGGACCACGGCATGGCCGGTGAGGCCGGCTCCCGGGCGGGCCTGCCCGCCATCGCCATCGGCGACTGCAATGACCCCGGGGTCTTCGTCGCCGAGGCACAGGACCAGCTGCGGGTGGTCGTGCCCATGGACGACAACGTGGCGCCGCACCTCTACGACCCGCTCGTGGACTACGTCATCTCCCGCGCCGGACTCGCGGGCCAGGACAGGGCCTGAGCACCACCACGACGACGGCGTCCGTTCCCCCTAGCACGGGGCGGGCGCCGTCGGCGTACGGGCACCGTCGTCGTATGGGTTTTGCGCGGCGGGGGCAACCGGGTCGGTTCACAGTGCGAGCAGCGCCTCCACGAGCAGCCCCGCGGCGACCACCAGGAACACGATGCCCGAGACCATCTCCACCTCGACGGTGCGCTCCCTGAAGAGACTGGCGAGCCGGGGAATCGAGCCGGCCCAGGCCACGGCCAGGAACCACACGAGTCCCACGGCCACGAGCAGGCCCAGCACCGCGAGGCCCTCCCACCACAGGATGTCCGAGGGGACCACGGAGCCGAAGAGTGCCACGAAGAACACCACCGCCTTGGCGTTGGCCAGGTTGGTGACCGTTCCCTGCGCCGCCGCGCGCCACGGTGTGAGGTCTGAGGTGCCCAGGAAGCCGACCGTTCGGCTCTGCTCCGCGAACTCCTCCTGCAGGGCGGAGTCCTCCGCGAGCATCGGATCCGCGGCGGCGTCCCCGGCACGCCCGCGCGCCGTACGCTCCGCCAGCCCGCCGCGCAGCGAACCGTAGCCCATCCGGGCGAGGAACAGGGCCCCGGCGATCTGCACGACCAGTTTGAGGACGTGGTTGCCGCTGATCAGCACCGTGACGCCCATGAGCGAGAGCGTGATCCACGTGGCGTTGCCCACCATGATCCCAAGAGCCGTGAACAGCGCGTTGCGCCGCGTGGAGAGGAAGGCGTTGCGCAGGATCAGGAAGATGTCCGGACCGGGGATCACGATCCCGGCGACCCACAGCCCGAGCAGAGCGGCGTACTGCGCGCCGCTCACGCGTGCTTGGACGCGGTGGCCGCACCCCAGATGTTGACGTCCGCGTCCGTGACGAGCTCGTCAATGCGACGCAGCTCGTCAGCGCTGAACTCCAGGTTGCGCACCGCGCGGGCAGAGTCCTCGAGCTGCCGGGCGGAGGACGCCCCCACGAGCGCGGACGTGACCTGCCCCTGCTCCTGCGGGCGGAGCACCCAGGCAATGGCCATCTGCGCAAGGGTCTGGTCCCGGTCCCGTGCCATCGAGTTCAGCTCGCGGACGCTCTCCAGAGTCTGCTGCGTCAACCACTCCGGGTTGAGCGAGGACTGCGCGGCGGCCCGCGAACCTTCCGGAACGCCATTGAGGTACTTGTCCGTGAGCATGCCCTGGGCCAGCGGGGAGAACGCAATGGAACCCATGCCGCACTCGGCGAGCGCCGCGAGCAGGTTCTTTCCGCCCGCCCCGGCCACGGGCTCCTCGACCCACCGGTTGAGCACGGAGTAGGAGGGCTGGTGGATCAGCAACGGCGTGCCCAGATCCCGCATGATGCGCTGGGCCTCCAGGGTGAGGTCCGCGCTGTAGGAGGACACGCCCACGTAGCTCGCCCTGCCCGAGCGCACGATGTGGTCCAGTGCCCGCATCGTCTCCTCGAGCGGGGTCTCCTGGTCCGGACGGTGGTGGTAGAAGATGTCCACGCGGTCCAGGCCCATGCGCTGCAGGGACTGGTCCAGCGAGTCCACGAGGTACTTCCGCGATCCGCCCACGCCCCCGTACGGGCCCGGCCACATGTTCCAGCCGGCCTTGGAGGAAATGACGAGCTCCTGCCGGTAGCGGGCGAAGTCCTCGCGTATGATGCGCCCGAAGTTCAGCTCTGCGGAACCTGCCGGCGGACCGTAGTTGTTGGCGAGGTCGAAGTGCGTGATGCCAAGGTCGAAGGCACGGCGCAGCGTCTCGCGCATCCCCGCCACGGGCTTGTCGTCCCCGAAGTTGTGCCACAGCCCCAGGGAGATCGCGGGCAGCTTCAGCCCGGAGTCCCCCACGCGCCGGTACGGCATGGTCTCGTAGCGGTTCTCGGCCGCGGTCCACACGGAGCCCTCACCATATGTCAGCATGGCTCCCAGTGTGCCACTGCGGCGGCAGCCCCGTGCACAACGACGGCGCGCGGCCCCGGAAGGGTGCCACACCGCGTCCTCTGCGGGGCGCGGTCAGCTCAGACGCGCAGCACGGCCGCCGTCTCCGGGGCCAGCCGCACGGTGCCGTCCGCGCCCGGCTCGGGCTGCGCGCCGCTCGCGAAGAGCAGCTGCGGCTCGTCCCCGCCCATCAGCGGGAGGTTCCTCGGCTCGTCCGAGAGGTTGATGGCGACGACGACGCCGTGCACGGACTCGGGCTCGCTCATCCGCTTGAGCACGAACCACTGCTCGGAGTCACTCGCCTGGGTGGCCGCGGTTTCCCAGTTCTGGTCCGTCAGCTCGGGGGTCTCACCGCGCAGCGCGATCAGGTCCCGGTAGGCCCGCAGGATCCGCTCGTGGTCCCCGCGGTGCACCTCGTCCCAGTTCAGCTTGGAGCGCTCGAACGTCGCTGGGTCCTGGGGGTCCGGGACGGTGTCGTGGTCCCACGCCATCTGTGCGAACTCCGCCTTGCGGCCCTTCGCCACGGCCTCTCCCAGCTCCGGCTCGGGGTGCGCGGTGAAGAACTGCCAGGGGGTGCTCGCCCCGTACTCCTCCCCCATGAACAGCATGGGGGTGAAGGGCTGGGCCAGCAGCCACGTGGCGGCGGCGATCGCGCGGTCCACGCTGATGGACTGGTTCATGCGGTCGCCGGCTGCCCGGTTGCCCACCTGGTCGTGGTTCTGCAGGAACGTGACGAACTGGTAGGGGCGCTGCTCCACGGGGTCGATCTCCCGGCCGTGGGAGCGGCCGCGGAACGTGGAGTACGTCCCGTTGTGGAAGTACGCGGTGTGCATCGTCTTCTCGAGGGCGTGCAGGGACGCGAAGTCCCCGTAGTAGCCCTGGGTCTCGCCGGTGAACGCGGTGTGCGCGGCGTGGTGGACGTCGTCCAGCCACTGCGCGTCCATGCCCAGACCGTGGCGGTGCGTGGCCGCGATCATGCGGGGGTCGTTGAGGTCCGACTCCGCAATGGTCACCAGGTCCTTGCCGGTGCGCTGCGCCTCCTCGGCCACGCGCTCGGCGATCTCCTCGAGGATGTGTTTCGCGCTGGAGTCCGCGAGGGCGTGCACGGCATCCAGACGGAAGCCGTCCACGTGGTACTCGCGCAACCACATGGTCACGTTGTCCAAGATGTACTCGCGCACCCCGTCCGCGCCCCAGCCGTCCAGGTTGATGAGGTCTCCCCAGCTGGATGCCCCGGGCTTGAAGTAGTCCGCGAACAGGGGCAGGTAGTTCCCGCTCGGGCCCAGGTGGTTGTAAACCACGTCCTGGATCACGGACAGGCCCTTGGCGTGGCACGCGTCCACGAAGCGCTGGTAGGCCGCCGGTCCGCCGTAGGACTCGTCCACGGTGTACCAGGCGACGCCGTCGTAGCCCCAGTTGTGGTCCCCGTTGAAGCCGTTGACGGGCAGCAGCTCCACGCCGGTGACGCCCAGCTCCACCAGGTGGTCGAGACGCCCGATCGCCGAGTCCAGCGTGCCCTCGGGGGTGAACGTCCCCGGGTGCAGCTCGTAGAGCACAGAGTCCTTGAGCGGACGGGGCCGCCACTCGGCGTCGTGCCACTGGTACTCGTCCGGGTCGAACGTGCACGAGAGCTCGTGCACGCCCTGAGGCTGACGCCGCGAGCGCGGGTCCGGCAGCACCTGGGAGACCTGCGCGCGCTCCTCGGGGGTGCCCTCGTCGAAGACCTTGCCCAGGATGTAGCCGTAGCGCACGGTGCCCTGGGGGGCGGCGTCGTCGTCGGGCAGCGTCCACCAGCCGGGGCGCTGCGCGAGACCCACCATGGGGTGGTCCTCGCCCTCGATGCGGACGGTCACGGTGCGGGCGTGGGGTGCCCACACGTCGAAGCGGTGGTCTGAGCTCATGGGTCAGTCGTCCTTCCTGCGCAGGATGGCCGCGGGGTAGGTGGTCAGGAGGTCGGCGAGATGGATCCCGTTCCCGGGGGTCGCCGTGAACTCGCGGCGGGTGAGGATGTCCTCCCACGTGCCTGCGGGCAGGTCCACGGTCTCGTCCGTGAATCCGCCCGCTGCGGCGAGGGTCGCGGGGAAACGGGTGACCACGGTGGCCGCGCCGCCGCGGTCGTAGCCCAGGGCGTGCTCGGCCAGCGCGCCCCGCACGGTCAGCGGCGTGTAGTCCGCGAAGAGTTCAGGTCGCTCACGGCGCAGCCGCAGCACCCGGGACGTCAGCAGCATGCGGGCGGCGCCCGTGCCGTCCACGGGCGGCGTGGCGTGCTCGGTGCCCGGCGCGGCGGCGTCGAGCTCCGTGAGCAGGGTGTCGAGCGCGGCGAAGTCCACCGGACGGCGGTTGTCGGGGTCCACGAGCGAGGGCTCCCACAGTTCCTGGCCCTGGTAGACGTCCGGGACGCCGGGCAGGGTCAGCTGCAGCGCGGTGGCCGCGAGCGCGTTGGCCCATCCGGGCCCCTCGAGCCGCGCGACGCAGCCCTCCACGACGCCGCGGGTGCCCGGGTCCGTGAGCACGAGGTCGATGAACCGGGTGAGATCCGCCTCGAACTCCTCGTCCCCGTCCACCCACGCGGTGGAGACGGACGCCTCCCGCACGGCCTTCATGGCGTAGTCGACGGCGCGGTCCCGCTCGATGGGCCACGCACCCACCAGGGCCTGCAGCACGAGGTTCACGGCGGGCCCGTCCGCCAGCGTCAGACCGGCCTCCCGACCGGTTGCAACCAGTGTGTCCACCGTCTCGGACCACGCGCGGGTGTCCTCGGCGAGCACGGTGATCCGCGCGCGGACCGCCGCGGACCGCTTGGTGTCGTGGGTGGTGAGCGCGTTCATGGTCAGCGGGCTCTCGCGCTGCCGCCGGGCGGCCTCCTCGTGGAAGGTCTCCGGGGCCATGGAGAAGACCGAGGGGTCACCGCCCACCTCGGTGAGGGAGGTGAGCTGGGTGTAGCGGTAGAACGCGGTGTCCTCCACGCCCTTGGCCATCACCATGCCGGAGGTCTGCTGGAAGCGCCGGGCCACCTCGGTGAGGTTCTCGGTGTGTGCCGCGTCCGCGCCGAGTACCCGGGCGAGGTCCGTGAGGACGTCCGAGAGCTCGGGCCGGGCCTGCCGTGCGGCGGCCACGGCCTCGGTCAGGTGCTCCGCCCCCTCGGGGAGGTAGGTGCGGTAGACCGGGAAGTTCGAGAGGATCTCGGCGAGCCCGTCGTAGGCCACCTCGTCCCCGTGGCCGACGTCCTCAGGCAGCTCCCGCACGAGCCGGTGCACCTCCGCGGCCAGCCCGGCGTCCGCCATGCGGCGCTTGGTGCCGTGGATCAGCTCGTCCCAGCGCACGGGCTCCCCGCCGCGCAGCCGGGTGTCCAGGGAGGCGAGCTCGTAGTGCCCGCGCGGATCGGTCAGCACGCGGTCGATCCAGCCCAGCGAGTCGTAGCCCGTGGTGCCCGCGGTGCGCCAGCCGCCCGGGAGGTACTCCCCCGGTTCGAGGATCTTCTCCACCACGGTCCACGCCCCACCCGTGAGCTCGGCGAGCTTCTCCAGGTAGTCCTGCGGGTCCCGCACGCCGTCCGGGTGGTCGATCCGCAGCCCGTCCACGAGACCCTCGCGGAACCAGCGGGAGACCTCGGTGTGCGACGCGTCGAAGACCTCGCGGTCCTCCACGCGCACGCCCGCCAGCGTGGCCACGGTGAAGAAGCGGCGGTAGTTCAGCTCGGAGTCCCCGCGGCGCCAGTTGATCAGCTCGTAGTGCTGGCGGCCGTGCACCTCGGCGGGGTCCTCGCCCTCGCTCCAGGTACCCTCGGCCAGGGGGTACACGTTGTCGTAGTAGTGCAGCGTGCCGTCCTCGACGGTGAGCGCGGAGAGGTCCTCGTCCCCGTCGCCCAGCACCGGGATCAGCACCTTGCCCCTGCCGGCCGCCCAGTCGACGTCGAACGCGTCCGCGTAGCGGCTGTCCCGGCCCTCGGCCAGCAGCGACCACCACCACGGGTTCTGCTCCGGCGCGGCCACGCCCTGGTGGTTGGGGACGATGTCGACGACGACGCCCAGGCCCGCCGCGTGGGCGGCCTCCGAGAGCGCCGTCAAACCCTCGGAGCCGCCGCGCTCGGGGTCCACCTCGGTGGGGTCCACCACGTCGTAGCCGTGGTCGGAGCCGCTCGTCGCACGCAGGATGGGCGAGAGGTAGACCCAGTCCGCACCGAGGCGCTTGATGTAGGGAACCAGCTCCGCGGCGCGGTGGAGGTCCTGCCCGGACGTGATCTGCAGGCGGTACGTGGAAGTGGGTGTCAGCACCCTTCCAGTCTTGCCGAGTGCGCCCGCTCGTGCCAGTCCATCCGCCCAGGGCGAGAGAACCCCCGCCTCCGGGGACGAGGAACGCGCCACCCCCGGTGGGATGGCGCGTTCCTCGTGCCTGCACTCAGACGTGGGCCGGTGTCCTCAGACCTCGTCCGCCGTGGCGGCGTAGACCGCGGCGGAGGCGGCCACCGAGGCCGCCACGGAGGCATCGGGCTCCTCCTCCGGCTCCTCCCACGCCCGCAGCAGCACGGTGGACTTGCCCTCCATGGTCAGCACGGTCGAGTGCTCGCGCACCGCGCCGCCCGCGTGCTTGCCGGCGGTGTCCATGATCTCCTCCCACTGGTGGCCGTACTCGGCCGGGGGCAGCGTGACGTCCACCGCCTCCGGGTTGGAGTTGAAGTAGACGATGAAGTTGTCGTCCGTGATCCGACGGCCGCGCATGTCCACCCCGGCGATGCCCTGGCCGTTGAGCCACATGCCCACGGAGCGGGCCAGGGGCTCGTCCCAGTCCGCGGGGACCATGGGCGTGCCGTCCGTGTTCAGCCAGGCAATGTCCGGCATGGCGTCGCCCTCGGTGATCTCACCCATCTCCACGGGTCGGCCGTCGAAGAACTGCGAGCGCCGGAACGTGGGGTGCTCGTGGCGCAGGTGCGTGATCACGGAGGTGAACTCCACCAGGGGTGCGTCCACCTTCTCCCAGTTGATCCATGTCAACTCGTTGTCCTGGCAGTACGCGTTGTTGTTCCCCCGCTGCGTGCGCCCGAGCTCGTCCCCGTGCAGGAGCATCGGCGTGCCCTGGGAGAGCATCAGGGTGGCCAGGAAGTTGCGCTGCTGGCGCGCGCGCAGGGCAAGCACCTCGGCGTTGTCCGTGGGTCCCTCCTCGCCGCAGTTCCAGGAGCGGTTGTGGGACTCGCCGTCGTTGTTGTCCTCGCCGTTGGCCTCGTTGTGCTTCTCGTTGTAGGACACCAGGTCCCGCAGCGTGAAGCCGTCGTGGGCGGTGACGAAGTTCACCGAGGCGAACGGGCGGCGGCCGCTGTTCTCGTAGAGGTCCGCGGAGCCCGTGACACGGGACGCGAACTCGCCGAGGGTCGAGGGCTCGCCCCTCCAGAAGTCGCGCACGGTGTCCCGGTACTTGCCGTTCCACTCGGTCCACTGCGGCGGGAAGTTGCCCACCTGGTAACCGCCGGGGCCGATGTCCCACGGCTCGGCGATCAGCTTGACCTGCGAGACGATCGGGTCCTGCTGGACGAGCTCGAAGAACGTGGAGAGCTTGTCGACGTCGTAGAACTCACGGGCCAGGGTGGCCGCGAGGTCGAAGCGGAAGCCGTCCACGTGCATCTCCGTGACCCAGTAGCGCAGCGAGTCCATGATCAGCTGCAGCGAGTGCGGGTGGCGCACGTTCAGAGAGTTCCCGGTGCCCGTGTAGTCCATGTAGAACTTCTGGTCGTCCTCCACGGTGCGGTAGTAGGCGTTGTTGTCGATGCCCTTCATGGACAGCGTGGGGCCCAGGTGGTTGCCCTCCGCGGTGTGGTTGTAGACCACGTCAAGGATGACCTCGATGTCCGCCTGGTGCAGCGCGCGCACCATGGCCTTGAACTCCTGCACCTGGCCGCCCAGGTGGGAGGCCGCGCTGTACTCGTTGTGCGGGGCGAAGAACGCAATGGTGTTGTAGCCCCAGTAGTTGCGCAGGTCCTTCTCCAGCAGGGTGGAGTCCTGGACGAACTGGTGCACGGGCATGAGCTCCACCGCTGTGACGCCCAGCTTCTTGAGGTGGGCGATCACGGCCGGGTGGGACACGCCCGCGTAGGTGCCGCGCTGCTCCTCCGGGATCTCCGGGTGCTGCTTGGTGAGGCCCTTCACATGGGCCTCGTAGATCACCGACTTGTGGTACGGGGTGTGGGGGGTGCGGTCACCCTCCCAGTCGAAGAACGGGTTGATGACCACGCCCTTCATCATGTGCGAGGCGGAGTCCTGGTGGTTCTCGGAGTCCTCGTCGCCGAAGTTGTAGGAGAACAGGGACTCGTCCCAGTCGATCTCCCCCTCCACGGCCTTGGCGTACGGGTCCAGCAGCAGCTTGTCCGGGTTGCACCGCAACCCCCGGGAGGGGTCCCACGGACCGTGGACGCGGTAGCCGTAGCGCTGGCCCGGCTGCACGGAGGGGAGGTAGCAGTGCCACACGTAGCTGTCCACGGCGGTGACCTCCACGCGGGTCTCCGTGCCGTCCTCGTCGAACAGGCACAGCTCCACGCGGTCCGCGACCTCGGAGAAGATCGCGAAATTGGTCCCCGTCCCGTCGAACGTCGCGCCCAGCGGGTACGGGTGTCCTGGCCAAACTTCCATGTACTTCTCTCCTCAGCGTGTGGTGGGGCCGGTCACGGGTCACCGTTCTCGGCGGACCACCAACCCTAGTCGCTTCCCCTCGGCCTCACGGACGGGTGAGAACCGCCCGCACGTGCTCTGCGAGCACCGACGGCGGCACGGGCCCCTCGCCGCCGGCCCGCGAGGCGAGCGCGTGCAGCCCCGCGCCGAGTGCAGCCGCGGCGGCCCAGCGACCCTCGCCCCGGGCCCACGGTCCCAGTACGGCGAGCGCGTTTGGGTGCTCTGCCACGTGCGCGAGCACCGTGCCCAGGATCCCGGCGAGGGTGTCCCCGGAGCCGGCGGTGGCCAGCCACGGACTCGCCCCGCCCACGCTCAGGCACAGGCAGTCCTGCCCGGCCGACGGCGCCGCGTCCCCGGCCACCGGCGAGGCCACCACGGTGGTCGCGCCCTTGAGCAGCACGGTGGCTCCCGTCAGCCGGGCCGCCTCTCGAGCCCAGTGCAGGGGGTTCGCCTCGATCTCCGTGCGCTCCGCGGTGGCCCGCGCCACACCGAAGCCCGCGAGCCACTCGAAGATCTGGGAGAGCTCCCCGGCGTGCGGTGTGAGGACCTTGTGGGCACCCAGGGGTCCGTCCGCCACGGAGCGCGCCGCGGCGTCGAGCGCTCCCGCGTCGAGCACCGCGGGCTCCTCGGCCTCGATCACGGCCTGCACGCGCGCGGCCTGGGACTCGTCCCCCACCACACCGGGTCCGGCGAGCCACGCCTGGACGTGCACGTCCCACGGCTGGTCGTCCGAGCAGACCACCTCCGGGCTGCGTGCCAGCACCATCGCGCGCGCGGTCGAGTCGCCCAGGAAGCGCACCATGCCCGCCCCGGCCTGGACGGCGGCCTGGGTGCACATGATGGCCGCACCGGGATAGCTCGGAGCACCGGCCACCACGCCGAGCACCCCGCGCGTGTACTTGGTGTCCGTGGCACCGGGTCGCGGCCACGCGGCCAGAACGTCCTCGCCCTGGACGCGGTGCACCGCCGGTGCGCCCAGCAGGTCCTCGATGCCGATGGGCACCACGGTGAGCGCGCCGCCGGCCTGCTCGCCGGGGGCGACCACGTGCGCCGTCTTCGCCGCGCCGAACGTCACGGTCGCGTTCGCACGCAGCAGCGGCTCCGGGGCCTCGCCGGTGTCCGCGTCCAGCCCGGAGACGAGGTCGCATGCCACGATCCGCGGGATCCCTCGTCCCTCCACGGCGGGCCCACTGCGGTCACGGCCGGTGAACGCCTCGACGAGCTCCGCCGGGGCGCCGCGCAGCCCACCGCTCGCGCCCGTACCCAGCACGGCGTCCACCACGAGGTCCGCGGCGGACATCAGCCCGACGGCGTCCGGGACGTCCACCGTTCGCAGCCCGGAGACCTGCGCGGGCGACTCCTCCCCGGCTCCACCGTCGAGCCGCAGCGCGGTGCCGCCCGCCGCCAGCAGCGCCCGGAGTCCGGCCTCGTGGGCGCGCGAGCCGGTGAGCACGGCAGTCACGGTGACGCCCCGGCGGCGCAGGAACGACCCCGCCCACAGTCCGTCCCCGCCGTTGTTGCCCGGTCCCACGAGGACCACCGCGCAGCTTCCGGCCAGAACGCCGTCGCGGGCGGCGAGCCGCAGCTGCGTCTCGCACTCCCGTGCCAGTCCCCGTGCGGCGCGGCGCATCAGTGCGTCACCGTGCCCCTCGTCCAGCAGCGGCTGCTCTGCGGCGCGGATGCTCGCGCCGGTGTACGCCTCAATCATGCGGATGACCTTCCTGTCCCTCGGCCACGACGAACGCCACGGCCATGCCGCCGTCGTGGGAGATCGTCACGTGCCACGTCCGCACTCCCCGGCGCCGCTGCTCCTCGGCCACGGTGCCGGTGGTGTGCAGGTGGGGGGCGCCGTCCGCGTCGTTGGTGACCCAGCAGTCCTGCCAGATCATCCCCGGCGGTGCCTTCAGCGCCTTGGCCGCGGCTTCCTTCACCGCGAAGCGCGCCGCGAGCGAGCGCGGCGGCAGCTCCCGCTCGTGGGGCACGAACAGCCGCTCGACCAGGCGCGGTGTGCGGGCCACCTGCCGCTCGAAACGCGCGATGTCCACGATGTCCACACCCGTGCCCACGATCATGCCGCCAGCCTACCGGCGCCCCCGGACGGGCACTGGCGACGACGCCGCACGGGCGCATCACACGTGCCCGTCCAGCACGTGGGGTCACCCGGGTCGCACGGCGCGCTGGGTCACCCGCGGCGCACCCGTGCCCGGGCTGGGCGGCCGGGCACGGCGTCGTCGCCCCCTGCACATGCCCTCCCCGCGGCGCCTCCGGACACGACGACGGGGGGGGGGGGTCCCCCGGGGGGNCTTGGCCCCGGCGAGCTCGCACGCGAAGATCTGCAACGGCACCGTGGCCAGCAGCGGCTGGAGCAGCGTGGGCGACTCGGGGACGTAGAACACGTGGTTCGCAAACTCGCGCACCGCCTCGTCCCCCTCCTCGGCGATCACGATGGTCTCGGCACCGCGCGCGCGGATCTCCTGGATGTTGGAGACCACCTTGGCGTGCAGCGAGTCACGGCCGCGCGGCGAGGGCACGATCACGATCACGGGCTGGCCCTGGTCGATCAGCGCGATCGGCCCGTGCTTGAGCTCACCGGCGGCGAAGCCCTCGGCGTGGATGTACGCGATCTCCTTGAGCTTCAGCGCGCCCTCCATGGCCACGGGGAAACCCACGTGCCGACCCAGGAAGAGCACCGAGCCGGCGTCCTCCATGCTCGAGGCGAGCGCCTTGACCTGCGGCTCCACCTCGTCCAGCACGCGCTGGATCTTGGCCGGCATGGCCTCCAGCTCCGCGAGCAGGGTGGCGATCTCGTCCTTGTACTTGTTGCCGCGCAGCTGCGCCAGGTACAGCCCCAGCAGGTACGCGGCCGTGATCTGCGCCAGGAACGCCTTCGTGGAGGCCACGGCGATCTCCGGGCCGGCGTGCGTGTAGAGCACGGCGTCCGCCTCGCGCGGGATCGTGGAGCCGTTGGTGTTGCAGATGGCCACCACCTTGGCGCCCTGCTCCTGGGCGTGGCGCACGGCCATGAGGGTGTCCATGGTCTCGCCGGACTGGGAGACGGCCACCACCAGGGTCTTCTCGTTCACGATGGGGTCCCGGTAGCGGAACTCGTGGGCCAGCTCCACCTCGGTGGGGATCCGGCACCAGTGCTCGATCGCGTAGCGCGCCACCTGGCCGGCGTAGGCCGCGGTGCCGCACGCGATCACGACGATCTTGTCGATCGAGCGCAGCACCGACTCGTCGATCTTGATCTCGTCCAGCGTGAGGCTTCCGTTCTCGTCCAGGCGCCCCAGCAGGGTGTCCCCCACGGCGGAGGGCTGGTCGTGGATCTCCTTCTCCATGAAGGAGGGGTAGCCGTCCTTCTCGGCGGCGGCGGCGTCCCACTCGATCTCGAAGGGCTTGCCCTCGGCGGGGTTGCCGTCGAAGTCGACGATCGCGTAGTCGTCCGCGGTGATGGTCACGATCTGGTCCTGACCCATCTCCACCGCACGCTTGGTGTAGTCGATGAAGCCGGAGACGTCCGAGCCCAGGAAGTTCTCGCCGTCGCCGAGCCCGATCACCAGCGGGGAGTTGCGGCGCGAGGCGACCACGCGGTCCGGGACGTCCGCGTGCACGGCCAGCAGCGTGAACGCGCCCTCCAGGCGGCGAGAGGTGTCCTGCATGGCGACGGTGAGGTCCTTGTGCTCGGGGTCCTGCGCGTCGTAGGTGCGGGCGAGCAGCACGGCGGCCACCTCGGTGTCCGTCTCGGACACGAAGGTCTCGCCCTGGGCCTGCAGCTCGCGCTTGATCTCGCTGAAGTTCTCGATGATGCCGTTGTGGATCATGGCGAGCTTGCCGCCGTCCACCACGTGCGGGTGGGCGTTGACGTCGGTGGGCCCGCCGTGCGTGGCCCACCGGGTGTGCCCGATTCCGATGTTCGACTCCGGCAGCGGGTGCTCCTCGAGCTCCTCGAGGAGGTTGCTGAGCTTGCCCGCCTTCTTGCGGTACTCCACCGTGCCGTCCGCGATGACGGCGACACCCGCGGAATCGTAACCGCGGTACTCGAGCCGGCGCAGCCCCTCGAGGATCACGTCGAGAGCGGTGTGCTGGCGGCCGTCAGCACCCTTTGAGCCCACATATCCCACAATTCCACACATGAAAATGCATTCTAGCGGAAACGTCCCCGGCCCTCCGTCCCGTGGGTCACACGGGGGCCTACACTGGTCCGAGCATGAGCACACAGCCCACTTCCCAGCGCGTCTCCCCCTTCGTGGAGCTGGACCGCCAGACCTGGTCCCGGCTCTCCACGGAGATCGACGTCCCCCTCACCGCTCAGGAGATCGAGAACCTGCGCGGTCTCGGTGACCGCCTGGACGTGGACGAGGTGCGGGAGGTCTACCTCCCCCTCTCCCGGCTGCTCACCCTCTACGACATGTCCTCCACGCAGCTCAACGCGGCCACCAACTCGTTCCTGGGCGAGCACCACGCGCGCACGCCGTTCGTGATCGGCATCGCCGGTTCCGTGGCCGCCGGCAAGTCCACCACGGCCCGAGTGCTGCGCGAGATGCTCGCGCGCTGGCCCTCCACTCCGAACGTCCAGCTCGTGACCACGGACGGTTTCCTGTACCCGAACGCAGAACTGCGCAGCCGGGGGCTGATGGACCGCAAGGGCTTCCCCGAGTCCTACGACCGGCGTGCCCTGCTGCGCTTCGTCTCGGAGATCAAGTCCGGTGCACCCGAGGTGCGCGCCCCGAAGTACTCGCACGTCACCTATGACATCCTCCCTGACGAGGAAGTCGTGGTGACCCGGCCGGACGTCGTGATCGTGGAGGGGCTGAACGTGCTCGCCCCGGCGAAGCTCGAGAGCGGAAGGCGCACGGCCCTCGCCCTGAGCGACTTCTTCGACTTCAGCATCTACGTGGACGCCCGCACGGACGACATCGAGCGCTGGTACGTAGACCGCTTCCGCGCCCTGCGCTCCTCGGCGTTCTCGGACCCCGAGTCCTACTTCCACCGCTACGCCAACCTCACGGACGACGAGGCCCGTGAGGTGGCCACGGACATCTGGCACCGCATCAACGAGCCCAACCTGGTGCAGAACGTGCGCCCCACCCGCGGACGGGCCCGGCTGATCCTCTCGAAGGACCACGACCACAAGATCCGACGGGTGCTGCTGCGCAAGAACTGAGCCCGGAGCACCGCCGTTTTCACCCGCTGCGGCCGCGGGCCTGTGATCTCCGGTATGTTCCGGGCCGTTGGCCTCATCTTTCATGCACTCGCTGGGTACTGTGAGCGCCATGATCAATGGTTTCAAAGAATTCATCATGAAGGGCAACGTGATGGATCTCGCGGTTGCCGTCATCATCGGCGCCGCCTTCGCCAAAATCGTCAACGCACTCGTGGAGAGCGTGCTCATGCCCGCGATCTCCGCGATCGTCGGCTCTCCCAACTTCGACAGCTTCGCCGTGCTCACCCTGCGCGGCAACGAGCTGAAGTTCGGCGTGCTGCTGACCGCGATCGTCAACTTCCTGCTCATCGCCGCGGCCGTGTACTTCTGCCTGGTGATGCCCATGAACAAGATGATCGAGCGCCGCAACCGCCGTCTGGGCATCGAGCCGGCCGAGGAGGCCGCCGATCCCAACGTCGTGCTTCTTACCGAGATCCGTGACGCACTGACCGCGGGTCACACCGGCACCGCGGCCCCCGGCGCCGCCACGGGTCGCCACGAGGCCCCTGGCAACTCCGCTGTCTGACCCGTCCATCCGTCCGCACGAGAAGGGCCCCGCATCCTCACGGATGCGGGGCCCTTCTCTGTCTCGTGGCACTGCCTGTCCGGTGTCGTGCGCGTCGGAATTGTCACCGGTCGCCCGGCTGCCCGACCCACGCCGGTGGGGCACGAGGTCGGGACACGAAGTTCCCCGACGTCGTGCGGCGCAGGTCTACAGGCTCAGGTTCTCCTCGACGACGGCGACCAGCGCCTCGGCCTCGCGCTGGGCCTCCTCGGCCGTTGCCGCCTCGACCATCACGCGCACCACCGGCTCGGTCCCGGAGGGACGCAGCAGCACCCGGCCCTCCTCGCCCAGCCGCTGCTCCGTCTCGGCCACGGCGTCCAGCACCGCCTGGTTGGTGCTCGTCGCGGCCTTGTCCACGTTCTTGACGTTGATCATCACCTGCGGCATGCGGGTCATGACCGTGGCGAGTTCCTGCAGGGGCATCCCGGTCTGTGCCACGCGGGAGGCAAGCATCATGCCCGTGAGCAGCCCGTCTCCCGTGGTGGCGTAGTCGGCCATGATCACGTGCCCGGACTGCTCGCCGCCCAAGTTGTAGCCGTTGGCCACCATCGACTCCAGGACGTAGCGGTCCCCCACCGAGGCGCGCACCAGGTTGATGCCCGCCTTCTCCAGGGCCAGTTGCAGACCCAGGTTGCTCATCACCGTGGCCACGAGGGTGTCCTGGTTGAGCCGCCCGGCCTCCTTCATGGCCATCGCGATGATGCACATGATCTGGTCCCCGTCCACCTCGGTGCCGGTGTGGTCGACCGCGAGGCAGCGGTCGGCGTCGCCGTCGTGGGCGATGCCCAGGTCCGCACCCAGCTCGCGGACCTTCTGCTTCAGCGGCTCGAGATGGGTGGAGCCCACGCCGTCGTTGATGTTCAGCCCGTCCGGCTCTGCACCGATCACGTGCACGGATGCGCCCGCGTCACGGAAGGCGTCCGGGGAGGCCCCTGAGGCTGCGCCGTGCGCGCAGTCAAGGACGATCGACAGCCCGTCCAGGCGGCGGGGGATCGCCCCCACGAGGTGGAGGATGTAGCGGTCCTCGGCGTCCGACAGACGCGTCACGCGTCCGACCTCCGCGCCCGTGGGCCGCAGGAAGTCCCCGGCCTCGTAGACCTGCTGGATGGCGTCCTCGACGGCGTCCGGCAGCTTCTTGCCGCCGTGGGCGAGGAACTTGATCCCGTTGTCCGGTGCCGGGTTGTGAGATGCAGAGATCATCACGCCGAAGTCGGCGTCGATGTCGCCCACGAGGTACGCGGCGGCGGGCGTCGGGAGCACGCCTGCGTCGTACACGTCCACGCCGGAGCTTGCGAGCCCCGCGGTGACCGCGGCACCCAGGAACTCGCCGCTCGCGCGTCCGTCCCGGGCCACCACCGCGGTGGGGCGGCGCCCCTCGGCCGCGTGGCGGTGGCCCAGGACGATCGCCGCGGCCTGCGACAACTGCATGGCAAGGTCTGCTGTGAGGAGGCCGTTCGCGAGACCGCGAACGCCGTCCGTTCCGAAAATTCTAGACATCGCAGATCATCCTACGGCCACTCTGGGGACAAATCCGACGCATCCCGATCAGTCCTTCCCGGGGCGGACCACCGGGAAGCCGTCGGGGTTGACGCCGTTGTCGTCAGCGAGGTCCGTGGCCCCGCCCACGATGTTGGTGTCCACCGCGCCCACGAGAGCATGGTCTTTGTTGGGGTAGTCGAACTGTGCGAGGACGTAGCGCATGGCCTCGAGCCTCGCCCGCTTCTTGTCGTTCGACTTGATCACGGTCCAGGGGGCGTCCCCCGTGTCCGTGTAGAAGAACATGGCCTCCTTGGCCTCGGTGTAGTCGTCCCACTTGTCCAGCGAGGCCACGTCCGTGGGCGAGAGCTTCCACTGGCGCACGGGGTCCGTGCGGCGCGACTGGAATCGTGCCAGCTGCTCGGCGCGGGTCACCGAGAACCAGAACTTGATCAAGTGGGTGTCCGAGTTGACCAGCATCCGCTCGAACTCCGGGGCCTGGCGCATGAACTCGTAGTACTGCTGGGACGTGCAGTAGCCCATTACCCGCTCCACACCGGCTCTGTTGTACCAGGAACGGTCCATCAGCACGATCTCCCCGCCGGAGGGCAGGTGCTTCACGTAGCGCTGGAAGTACCACTGGGTCTGCTCGATCTCCGTAGGCTTCTCGAGCGCCACCACACGCGCGCCACGGGGGTTCAGGTGCTCGGTAAAGCGCTTGATCGACCCGCCCTTGCCCGCGGCGTCCCGGCCCTCGAAGATGATCAACAGCTTCTGGCCGGTCTCCTTGATCCACAGCTGCAGCTTCAGCAGCTCGATTTGCAGGGCCCGTTTGGTGCGCTCGTACTCCTTGCGGGAGAGCTTCTCGTCGTACGGATAGCCGATCTTCCAGGCCGAGGAGCTCTCGATGCCACGGTCGTCGTGCAGCTTCTTCCCGAGCTCTGCGATCTCGTCCAGCTCCGCCGCGTAGTCCTCGACCACGGAGACCCGGTGCTGCTCCTTCGTCAGGGCGTCGTCCACGGCGGAGCGCTTACCGGTCGCGGTGCTCTCGTCCTTCGCCTTTCCGGCGTGTGCGGTGCTCTGCTTCTGGTCCAGTTGCTTGCTCATGCGGGCCCTCTCGTGACGGTGCGGTGGAAACGGCGCGGTGCTTCAACCGCGATTTTACGCCCACATCACTGCCCTGTTACCTCTGCCACACCCGCAGCAGTGGTCCAGGAGAGACAACGCAGGGCCCCGGTCCTCGGCCGAAACCGGGGAACGGGACCCTGCGTGACAACCTCCGGCCGAGGGCCGGGTGGCGTCGATCAGCGCTTGGAGTACTGCGGCGCCTTGCGCGCCTTCTTGAGGCCTGCCTTCTTGCGCTCGATGACGCGGGCGTCACGGGTGAGGAAGCCGGCCTTCTTCAGTGCCGGGCGGTTGTGCTCGGCGTCGATCTCGTTGAGGGCACGGGCCACGCCAAGGCGCAGCGCACCGGCCTGGCCGGAGGGGCCGCCGCCGCTGATGCGGGCGATGACGTCGTAGCCGCCCTGCAGCTCCAGCAGCGTGAACGGGTCGTTGACCTCCTGCTGGTGCAGCTTGTTGGGGAAGTACTCCTCCAGGCTGCGGCCGTTGACGGTCCACTTGCCGGAGCCGGGAATCAGCCGCACGCGGGCGATGGCCTGCTTGCGGCGGCCCACGGCCTGGCCGGGGACGGTCAGCGCCGGGCGCTCGGACAGTGCGGCACCCGTGGCGGACTCGGTGGACTCGGAGGTGTAGCTGGTCAGCTCCACGTCCTCGGTGATCTGCTCTTCAGTGTTCTGAGCCACGATTCTCCTTATGTGTTATTCGTTGGCCCGAATTACTGGGCGACCTGGGTGAACTCGTAGGGCTTGGGCTGCTGGGCCTGGTGCGGGTGCTCGGCGCCGGCATAGACCTTCAGCTTGGACAGCTGCTGGGCGGCCAGCTTGTTCTTGGGCAGCATGCCCTTGACGGCCTTCTCCACGGCGCGCGTGGGGTTCTTCGCGAGCAGCTCGGCGTAGCTGGTGGACTTGAGTCCGCCCGGGTAGCCGGAGTGGCGGTAGGCGCGCTTCTTCTGGAGCTTGGCGCCGGTCAGGGCCACCTTCTCCGCGTTGATGATGATGACGAAATCGCCGGTGTCCACGTGGGGGGCGAAGGTCGGCTTGTGCTTCCCGCGCAGCAGCGTTGCGGTCTGGCTGGCAAGACGACCCAGGACGACGTCGGTGGCGTCGATGACGTGCCACTGACGCTGGACGTCACCGGGCTTCGGAGTGTACGTACGCACGTTGATCTGCCTTCGTTTGTCTGCTGAAGACACGAATACTCGTGTCGATCGGTTCCGTTGTGCTTCGGGGCCCGGGTGAGATCCGGGCGGCATCCGTGCGTCCACAACCCGGTGCACCGCACGGCCCTGCGCTCTGCAACATGAGCGACCGCTGCGGGTACACGTGAACCGGGGCAGAACACGCACAACAGCATTCCATGTTACCGGATGACCGCCGGGGTTGCCACTCGGATGCGGACCCGGGTGCTGGCGCCCGGGTCACGACGTCGCGCGCCTGGCCCGCGTCAGCTCGGCGCGCTCCCGCAGGCCCTCCGGCCCCGGATACTGCACCGACTCCAGCACCAGGCCGTGGGCCGGGGCCATCACCACGCTGGCGTCCCGCTCCCGGGCCCACAGCCGCTCCCCCGGCCACCCGACGGGCTGGCGCCCCTCCCCCACACGCACCGCGGCACCCACGATGGAACGCACCATGTGGTGACAGAAGGCGTCCGCGGTCAGGGATACGGTCATCATCCCGTGCTCGTCCCGTCGCACCGATGCCCGCTGCAGCTCGCGCACGGTGGTCGCCCCCTCGCGCGGCTTGCAGTAGCTCAGGAAGTCCTGGAGCCCGAGCAGCTCGCGCACTGCCTCGTCCATGGCCGCCACGTCCAATTCCGTGTCGAGCCACCAGGCGTGGCTGCGGGTGAGCGGGTCGTGGCCCGTTACTGCATCGCAGATGCGGTACGTGTAGCCGCGGGACAGGGCGGAGAACCGGGCGTCAAAGCCGGGATCAGCCACTGCGACGTCGTTCACGACCACCGCCCCCACCACCGGCTCCCACCCCAGCTCGGCGCGGTCCCTGCCGAGCACCCGCCGCAGCGCACCGTTGAGCTTGCGGACGGCCGCGTGCTCCGGGGCGTGGGTGCCGGCCAGCCGCTGCCAGGCCTGCTCGCCGACATCCACGTGCACCGTCTGGCGCCTCGCGTGCACCCCGGTGTCCGTGCGACCGGCCACCACAGTCGTGCACGGGTGGCGGAACACCAGCTCCAGGGCGTCCTCCACCGCGGCCTGCACGCTGGGAAGCCCGGGCTGGCGCGCCCACCCCCTGAACGGGGCACCGTCGTAAGCCAGCCCCATGCGCAGCCGCACCGTGCGCGCATCCATCACGTCCGTCCTTCCACGCCGCCTGTCGGTCTCCCACGGAGACCTGCGGATACGACGACGCCGCCGCAGGAACCTGCGGCGGCGTCGTGACCGGTACCATACCGGGCAAAGAACCCGAGCTTACTCGGAGATCTTCTGGGCAGCGGCGCCGCCCGCGGGCTGGAAGCCGGCTGCCTCGGCGTTGGCCGGGGAGTCGAACCAGATCTCCGCGGTGGTCCCGGAGTACCAGCGCGAACCGGGCACGTGGTACTTCATGGAGTTGCGGTTGCCCTTGACGGCGAAGCCCTCGGGGGCCTCACCAGACTCGAGCGGAGCGTGGGAACCGGCGAACTCTGCGGCGTCCTTGTTCTGCGCAGCAACCTCGGCGGCCTCGTTGGAGCCGACGGCGGGCGCCTGCTCGTCAGCGGGGATCTCCTTGGCCTTGACGTCCTCGGCGGTGGTGTCCGCGGGAGTGTCGACCGGAGCAGCCGGGGCGGGAGCAGCCTTGGCGGTGGCGCGCTCGGCCTCCGCGACGGTCTCCTTGTTGGCCACCGGCTCCATGACCAGCTCGATGACCGCCATGGGGGCGTTGTCGCCCTTGCGGTTGCCGATCTTGGTGATGCGCGTGTAACCGCCGTCGCGGCCTTCCATGGCGGCTGCGATGCTGGTGAACAGCTCGTGGACCACGGACTTGTCGGTCAGCTGACGCATGACGCGACGGCGCGAGGCGAGGTCACCTCGCTTGGCGAACGTGATCATGCGCTCGGCCACGGGACGCAGGCGCTTGGCCTTGGTCACGGTGGTGGTGATGCGCTTGTGCTCGAACAGCTGCTGCGAGAGGTTCGAGAGGATCATGCGCTCGTGGGTCGGCCCGGCGCCGAGACGGGGTCCCTTGGTAGGGGTAGGCATAGTAGGTCTCCTGGTGTTCGGGCCCGCGCGAGCCGCTCAGCGGCCGCGGGGCACGGGAAGTGGTGTGGGCGTCAGTCGAGGTCGACGTCGAACGGGTTGTTGTTGTCGTCCTCGTCCTCGAGGGACGCCGCGTGGGCGGCGAGGTCGTAGCCGGGAGGGGAGTCCTTCAGGGCCAGGCCGAGCTCACCGAGCTTGTCCTTGACCTCGTCGATGGACTTCGCACCGAAGTTGCGGATGTCCATGAGATCCGCTTCCGAGCGCCCCACCAGTTCACCCACGCTGTGGATGCCCTCACGCTTGAGGCAGTTGTACGAGCGCACCGACAGCTCGAGGTCCTCGATCGGCAGCGCCATGTCCGCGGCAGCGGCGGCGTCCGTGGGCGAGGGCCCGATCTCGATGCCCTCGGCCGAGGAGTTCAGCTCGCGGGCGAGACCGAACAGCTCGACCAGGGTGGTGCCGGCAGAGGCCACCGCGTCACGCGGGGAGATGGCCTCCTTGGTCTCCACGTCCAGCACGAGCTTGTCGAAGTCCGTGCGCTGCTCGACACGGGTGGCCTCCACGCGGAAGGTCACCTTCAGGACGGGCGAGTAGATGGAGTCCACCGGGATCCGGCCGACCTCCGCGTCACCCGACTTGTTCTGCGACGCCGACACGTAGCCGCGGCCGCGCTCGATGGTCAGCTCGATCTCGAGCTGGCCCTTCGAGTTCAGCGTGGCGATGTGCAGCTCGGGGTTGTGGACCTCGACACCGGCCGGTGCGGAGATGTCAGCCGCCGTGACCTCGCCCGGACCCTGCTTGCGCAGCCACGCCGTGACGGGCTCGTCCTCCTCCGAGGACAGGGAGAGCTTCTTGATGTTGAGGATCAGCTCGGTGACGTCTTCCTTGACACCCTCCACCGTGGAGAACTCGTGCAGCACGCCGTCGATGCGGATGCTGGTCACGGAGGCGCCGGGGATGGAGGAGAGAAGCGTGCGGCGAAGTGAGTTGCCGAGGGTGTACCCGAAACCAGGCTCCAGCGGTTCGATCACGAACCGGGAACGGTTCTCGGCCACAGCCTCTTCCGTGAGGGTGGGGCGCTGTGCGATGAGCACTGATGTTTCCTTTCAGCGTGCCTCCGCCATATGACGCACGCAGGTGGTGGAAAACAAAATGGGTGAATGACGCGGTGAGCTGGCGAGTTCACCGCGTCGGTGCGCGGCCACCGCCGCCCGCGAGGGCAGTGGTGGCCGCGCAGACGTGTCAGACGCGACGGCGCTTCGGGGGACGGCAGCCGTTGTGGGCGGACGGGGTGACGTCCTGGATGGAGCCGACCTCCAGCCCGGTGGCCTGCAGGGCGCGGATCGCGGTCTCGCGACCGGACCCCGGGCCCTTCACGAACACATCCACCTTGCGCATCCCGTGCTCCTGCGCGCCCTTCGCGGCGGTCTCGGCAGCCTGCTGCGCGGCGAACGGGGTCGACTTGCGCGAGCCCTTGAAGCCCACGCCGCCGGCCGAGGCCCACGACAGGACCGCACCCGAGGGGTCGGTGATGGAAACGATGGTGTTGTTGAACGTGGACTTGATGTGAGCCTGACCTTGGGTCACATTCTTGTTCACCTTGCGACGCGGCTTGCGAGCGGCCGTCGCGCGAGTCTTCTGGGCCATGGATTCTCCTACAAAGATCTTCGACGTTGATCAGCCACCGGTTCGGTGGCGACCACGATTACTTCTTCTTACCGGCGACCGTGCGCTTGGGACCCTTGCGGGTACGGGCGTTGGTCTTGGTGCGCTGGCCGTGGACGGGCAGACCGCGGCGGTGGCGCAGGCCCTGGTAGCTGCCGATCTCGACCTTGCGGCGGATGTCGGCGGCCACTTCGCGGCGGAGATCGCCTTCGACCTTGTAGTTGCCTTCGATGTAGTCACGCAGCTCGACGAGCTGCGGATCGGTGAGATCCTTGACGCGCACGTCCCCGGAGATGCCAGTGGCCTCCAGGGTTTCGAGTGCACGGGTACGACCCACGCCGTAGATGTAGGTCAGCGCAACTTCCAGCCGCTTTTCACGGGGGAGGTCGACGCCTGCGAGACGAGCCATAGTGGCGGTTCTCCTTGTGTGTCCGGAGGTCTTGAACACCGCGTCCCGATCGCGTTCCGATCGGTCTCCGGCCTCCGTGCCGGGGGTTGCCGCGCCCTGGGGCGGCGGCTGCGGTGTCCGTTCTTGTCAATCCACTTGCGTGGGCGGGAGTGTTCCCGTCAGCCCTGGCGCTGCTTGTGCCGGGGGTTCTCGCAGATCACCATGACCCGGCCGTTGCGGCGGATCACCTTGCACTTGTCGCAGATCTGCTTGACGCTCGGTTGGACCTTCATCGCATTCCTTCGCGTACTAGTAATGGCGTATGCACTCGCACCACCGTGCTCGCCCGGGTCTCCCCGACCGTCCACCGTGGGCGCGGATGCTACTTGTAGCGGTAGACGATCCGGCCTCGGGAAAGGTCATAGGGGCTGAGCTCCACCACGACGCGGTCCTCGGGGAGGATCCGGATGTAGTGCTGGCGCATCTTGCCAGAGATGTGGGCGAGCACCTTGTGACCGTTGGTCAGCTCAACACGAAACGACGCATTGGGCAGTGCCTCGACCACAGTGCCTTCGATCTCGATGACTCCGTCTTTCTTGGCCATATCCTCCGCTAACTTCTCGAGGGGTCCGGTTGTCTATCCGGACGGCGGTGCCCGTACCGCTCCCCGTCCACCAGACGAACAACCCCGCACTACGAGTGGTAGCGGGGGTCGGTGTGGGTGGGCAGGGCTCGATCAGCGAGCACAAACAACCAACGCACGACACTACGCGCTCACGCTGTTTTTCGCAACCCGAGCGGCGGGCCCGCCCGCCGACCGCGCGGGACGACGACGGCGCCGGGGCCCGGGCGCCCAGGCCCCGGCGTCCAGCCCCGGGCGGACGTCGCGTCCCCCAGGGATCAGACGTCCGTGGCCAGCTGGCCGCAGGCGCCGTCGATGTCCGAGCCGCGGGTGTCCCGCACGGTGGTGGGGATGCCGTGGGCGCGCAGGCGCTCCACGAAGTTCTGCTCCACGCCGGGGCGCGAGGCCGTCCACTTGGAGCCGGGGGTCGGGTTGAGGGGGATGGGGTTCACGTGCACCCAGCCCGCGCCGCGCTTGTTCAGCTTCTCCCCCAGCAGGTCCGCGCGCCAGCCCTGGTCGTTCATGTCCCGGATCAGGGCGTACTCGATCGAGACCCGGCGGCCCGTGACGTCGTAGTAGTCCCGGGCGGCGTCGAGCGCCTCGTCCACCTTCCACCGGGTGTTGATGGGAATCAGCTCGTCGCGCAGCTCGTCGTCCGGGGCGTGCAGCGACAGCGCCAGCGTGATGGGCAGCTTCTCCCGCGTGAACTTCCGGATGCCGGGCACCAGCCCCACCGTGGACATGGTGAGCCCGCGCGCGGAGATCCCGAGGCCCTCCGGAGACGGGTCGATGATCCGGTGCACCGCGCCCATGGTGGCCTTGTAGTTGGCCAGGGCCTCCCCCATGCCCATGAAGACGATGTTGGACACCCGCTGCGGGGCCTCCTCCGGGTCCCCCACGGCGCCGTCGCGCAGGGCCCGCACGCCCTGGACCACCTGGTCCACGATCTCGGCCGCCGAGAGGTTGCGCGTGAGCCCGGACTGGCCGGTGGCGCAGAACGGGCAGTTCATCCCGCAGCCGGCCTGGGAGGAGATGCACATGGTCACGCGCTTGTCGTAGCGCATCAGCACGGACTCGACCATGGCGTTGTCGAACAGGCGGTGCACGGACTTCACGGTCATGCCCTGGTCCGCACGCAGCTGCTTCACGGTCCGCAGCAGCGGGGGCATGGCCTTGGCGACCATCTCCTCCCGCTGGTCCGCAGGGAGGTCCGTCATCGCGGCGGGATCCGACTCGAAGCGCTCGAAGTAGTGCTTCGACAGCTGCGAGGCCCGGAACGCCGGGTAGCCGGCCTCCTTCACCAGCTCCTTGCGCCCGGCCATGTCCAGGTCGGCCAGGTGCACGGGTGGCTTGCCCCGCCGTGCGGGCTTGAAGACGAGCTGGCCCGCCTCGGGGCGGGGTGTGATCTCTACGGTCTGTGCAGTCATGGGATTCCTCTGCCTGCTCTCAGGCTCTCGGGGGTGGCGGGGCCACGGGTTCTCTGGGTGGCGGATCCGGGCCGTGGCGGGCCTGGTGACGGACCCGCCTCAGGACGCGGGGACGGGAACGGGGTGGACGCCCAGCGGCTCGAGCTCGGAGGCCCCGCCGTCCTCGGCGGTCAGCACCCACACGCCCCCGCTGTGGCGGCACACGGTGTGCTCCCACTGGCTGGCGCGCGATCCGTCCTCGGTGACGACCGTCCAGTCGTCCGCCAGCACGCGGGTCTCGATTCCGCCGCGCACCAGCATGGGCTCGATCGCCAGGGCCATGCCCGTCACCAGTTTGGGCGTGCGCTGCCCCACGGCGTAGTTCGGCACGTCCGGGGCCATGTGCATCTCCGTGCCTATGCCGTGACCCACGTAGTCCTCCAGGATGCCCAGACGCGATCCGACCGTCTCGCGGACGTAGGTCTCGACCGCCAGGCCGATGTCCCCCACGTGCGTGCCTGTGGCCATCGCCGCCACGCCGCGCCACATGGCCGCACGCGTGACGTCGGAGAGCTCCAGGTCCGCGGGATCGTGGTGCTCCCCCACGAGCACTGTGCGCGCGGAGTCACCGTGCCAGCCCGCCACGATCGCGCCGCCGTCGATGGACACGACGTCACCGTCCGCGAGCACGCGCTGCCCCGGGATGCCGTGGACCACTTCGTCGTTGACGGACGTGCACACCGTCGCCGGGTAGCCGTAGTAGCCCAGGAAGTTCGACTCGGCGCCGAAGTCTTCGAGCACGGCGCGGAAGGCGCGGTCGAGGTCCGCAGTGGTGGCACCGGGCACGGCGGCGGCCACAGCGGCGTCGAGCGCCCGGGAGGTGACGACGCCGGCCCTGGCCATGAGTGCCAGCTCGGCGTCCGACTTCACTTGGATCTTGCGGCGTCCGAACACGATGCCTGGGGTCCTTCCGTGGTGGGGTGTGTGGTGAATGCCGAGCCCCCGGGCGATGCCTCGCATCGGACCGGGGGCTCGAGGTGGTGCGCGATGAGTCACGTCAGTGCGGCAGCACGCTCATGATCCGCTCGGTGACGTCGTCGATGCTGCCGAGCCCGTCCACGCGCGAGACGATGCCGCGCTGCTCGTAGACGTCGACCACGGGGGCCGTCTGCTCGTCGTAGACGTCCAGGCGGTGCCGGATGACGTCCTCGGTGTCGTCCGTACGCCCCTGGTCGCGCGCGCGGCCCAGCAGGCGGGTGACGAGCTCGTCGTTGTCCGCCGTGAGCAGCAGGACGACATCCAGGGCCACGCCGTTGGCCGCCAGGATGCGGTCGAGCTCCTCCACCTGGGCGACGGTGCGCGGGTAGCCGTCCAGCAGGAAGCCGTCCGCGACGTCCTGCTGCGCGAGCCGGTCTCGCACCATGCCGTTGGTGACGGAGTCAGGAACCAGGTTGCCGGCGTCCGTGTAGCTCTGGGCCTCCTTGCCGAGCTCCGTCTGCTGCTTGATGTTCTCGCGGAAGATGTCCCCGGTGGAGATGGCGGGCACGCCGAGTCGGTCACAGATGCGCTCAGCCTGCGTTCCCTTGCCTGCGCCTGGCGGTCCGATGATCAACATCCGGGTCATGATCTCTCCTTGCGTCAACGTGCACTTCCTCACCCATGCTACCGGCCCGACGGCGCAGCGTCCGGGGCGCGCCCCGGCTCACCGCCCGTGCGGAACGGGGGCTCAGGCGCGCAGCAGGCCTTCGTGATGGCGCTGCTGGAGCTGGGCGTCGATCTGCTTGACGGTGTCCAGACCCACGCCCACCATGATCAGCAGCGACGGGCCACCGAACGGGAAGTTCTGATTGGCACCGAACGCCACGAGCGCGATGAGCGGGATCATCGAGACGATGCCCAGGTACAGCGCACCCGGCAGCGTGATGCGGGTCAGGACATAGCGCAGGTAGGTCTCGGTGGGGCGCCCGGCACGGATACCCGGGATGAAGCCGCCGTAGCGCTTCATGTTGTCCGAGACCTCCTCCGGGTTGAACGTGATGGACACGTAGAAGTACGTGAAGGCCACGATCAGCAGGAAGTACACGGTCATGTACACGGGGTGGTCCCCGCGTGCCAGGTATGTGTTGATCCAGGTGACCCACCCCGGCACGGTGCTGCCGTCGTCGGGCATCGCGAACTGCGCGATCATGGTGGGCAGCATCAGCATGGACGAGGCGAAGATGATGGGAATCACGCCGGCCATGTTGACCTTCAGCGGGATGTAGGTGCTCGTGCCGCCGATGGTGCGCCGCCCGACCATGCGCTTGGCGTACTGCACGGGGATGCGCCGCTGCGACTGCTCCACGAAGACCACGCAGGTGATGACCACCAGCCCGATCGCGCACACGCCCAGGAAGATGCCCCAGCCGCGGGTACGCAGGATCTCGCCGAGCGCGGACGGGAAGGTGGCGGCGATGGACGTGAAGATCAGCAGGGACATGCCGTTGCCCACGCCGCGGTCCGTGATGCGCTCGCCGAGCCACATGATCACGGTGGTGCCCGCCGTCATGGTGAGGATCATGATGACCAGCACCGGCAGCGAGTCGTCCGGGATGATGGGCAGCGAGCAGTTGCCCAGCAGGTTCCCCGAGCGTGCGAGGGAGATGACGGTGGTGGCGTTGAGAGCCGCCAGGCCGATCGTGAGGTAGCGCGTGTACTGCGTGAGCTTCGTCTGGCCCTGTGCGCCCTCCTCGTGCAGCTCCTGGAATCGGGGAATGACCACCCGCAGCAACTGCACGATGATGCTCGCGGTGATGTACGGCATCACCCCGAGAGCGAAGATCGACAGCTGCAGGAGGGCCCCACCGCTGAAGAGGTTGACCAGGTCGTACGCGCCGCCGGTGGTGTTCCCGAGCGCCAGGCACTGCTGGACGTTGCCGTAGTCCACACCGGGTGCGGGGATGAACGTCCCCAGCCGGTAGATCACGATGATCCCGAGGGTGAACAGCAGCTTGTTGCGCAGCTCCGGCGTGGTGAACGCCCGTGCGAAAGCACTGAGCACAGGTCCTCCTTCAAAAGCGTGGTGGCCCGATCGGTTCCGACCCCGGGCAAGTCTAGCCAAGGACGTGCACGGGGCCGCGCCGGGCCCCGTGCGAACATCCTGGTAAAGCAGCGGGCCCCGTGCCGGGAATCCGGCACGGGGCCCGCCTCAGTTCAGGGATTCACCCTACAACCGAACGCTGGTCTGCGCTCACGCGTTCTGCGTGGACCCGCCAGCCGCAGCGATCTTCTCGGCCGCAGAGGCCGAGAACTTGTCCGCGGTGATGTTCAGGGCCACGGAGATCTCCCCGCTGCCCAGCACCTTGACGGGCTGGTTCTTGCGAACCGCGCCCTTGGCAACCAGGTCCGAGACGGTGACGGTGCCACCCTCGGGGAACAGCTCGCCCAGACGGTCCAGGTTGACCACCTGGTACTCCACGCGGAACGGGTTCTTGAACCCGCGCAGCTTGGGCAGCCGCATTTGCAGCGGCAGCTGGCCGCCGGCGAAGCCGGCCTTGACCTGGTAGCGCGCCTTGGTGCCCTTGGTACCGCGACCGGCGGTCTTGCCCTTGGACGCCTCACCGCGGCCAAGACGAGTCTTGGCCTGGTGCGAGCCGGGGGCCGGACGCAGGTGGTGGACCTTCAGAGCGTGGCGCTTGCTCTCGGTGTTCTCAGCCATGCTCAAGCCTCCTCAACCTCTACGAGATGCGACACCGTGTTGATCATGCCGGCGGTGGCCGCATCGGCCTTGCGCTCCACGACGTGGCCCGGACGCTTGAGACCGAGCGAACGCAGCGTGTCGCGCATGTTCTGCTTCTGACCGACCACGGAGCGGACCTGCTTCACGCGCAGGGTCGCGCCGGTGGCCTGGATGCGCTTTCCGTTCATCAGGCACCTGCCTTCTGGATCTCACGCAGCAGCGGCGCCGGAACAACCTCGTCCATGGGCAGCCCACGGCGGGCGGCCACGGACGCGGGCTCCTCGAGCTCACGCAGCGCCTGGATGGTCGCGTGCACGATGTTGATCTGGTTGGACGAACCGAGGGACTTGGAGAGCACGTCGTGGATGCCGGCGCACTCCAGTACGGCGCGCACCGGACCACCGGCGATCACACCGGTACCCGGGGTGGCGGGGCGCAGCATGACCACGCCGGCCGCCGCCTCACCCTGCACACGGTGCGGGATGGTGCGGTCCTCGACGCGGGGGACCCGGAAGAAGTTCTTCTTGGCCTCCTCGACACCCTTGGAGATCGCCGCCGGAACTTCCTTGGCCTTGCCGTAGCCGACGCCGACCATGCCGTTGCCGTCGCCCACGACCACGAGAGCGGTGAAGCTGAAGCGACGACCACCCTTCACGACCTTGGAGACGCGGTTGATGGTCACGACGCGCTCGAGGAACTTGTCCTTGTCGTCGTCACGACCGCCGCGGCCACCACGGCCGCCACGGTCGTTGCCACGGCCGCCGCGGTCATTGCCGCCGCGTCCGCCGCGATCGTTGCGACCGCCGCGTCCACCGCGGTTCTCCTCGGTCCCCTGACGGGACGAGGTGTTGGACTCGGCCGTCTCGTTGGAACCGGTGGTGGCTTCGCTCACCTGAGTTTCCTTCTCGTTCTTCTGCTCGCTCACAGCGCCAGACCTCCTTCACGGGCACCCTCGGCCACCGCGGCCACACGGCCGTGGTACTTGTTGCCGCCGCGGTCGAACACGACGGTCTCGATCCCCGCAGCCTTGGCGCGCTCGGCGATCAGCTCGCCGATGCGCTTGGCCTTGGCGGTCTTGTCGTCGGACGACGCACGCAGGGCGTCCTCCATGGTGGAGGCCGAGACGAGGGTGAAGCCCTTGTCGTCGTCGATCACCTGGGCGACCATGTGGCGGGTGGAACGCGTGACCACCAGGCGGGGGCGCAGCGCGGTTCCGGCGATGTGCTTGCGCACGCGGCGGTGACGCCGAGCCCGCTGAGCAGTCTTCGACTTTCCCTTGATTACGAGAGCCATGATTACTTACCAGCCTTTCCGGCCTTGCGGCGGATCTGCTCGCCGGCGTAACGAACACCCTTGCCCTTGTAGGGATCAGGCAGACGCAGGGAGCGGATCTTCGCGGCGACCTGGCCAACCTGCTGCTTGTCGATGCCGGAGACGGAGACCTTGTTGTTCCCCTCCACAGAGAGCGTGATGCCCTCCGGGGCGCTGAAGGGAACGGGGTGGCTGTAACCGAGAGCGAACTCGAGGTCCGCACCCTTGGCCTGCACACGGTAACCCGTGCCCACGATCTCCAGCTGCTTGGTGTATCCCTCGGACACACCCTGGATCATGTTGGCGATCAGGGAACGCGTGAGACCGTGCAACGAGCGGGACTCGCGCTCGTCGTTGGGACGGGACACCTGAACGGTGCCGTCCTCGACGACCACCGTGATGGGTGCCGCGACGGTCTGCGTGAGGGAGCCCTTGGGACCCTTCACCGACACCACGGAACCGTCCACGGAGACCTCCACACCGGCGGGCACAGAGATCGGGAGACGTCCAATACGTGACATGTCTTCTTCCTTTCTTCTTCTGTGCTACCGGTTACCAGACGTACGCGAGGACTTCCCCGCCCACGCCCTTCTTCCCGGCCTGCTTGTCAGTCAGCAGTCCGGAGGAGGTGGAGAGGATCGCGATGCCGAGGCCACCGAACACCTTGGGGAGGTTCGTGGACTTCGCGTACACGCGCAGCCCCGGCTTGGAGATGCGGCGGACACCGGCGATCGAGCGCTCACGGTTGGAGCCGAACTTCAGCGACAGGGTCAGCGTCTTGCCGACCCGCGCGGGTTCCTCGCTCCAGTCCGCGATGTAGCCCTCGGCCTTGAGGATCTCCGCAATCCGAGCCTTCAGCTTGGAGTACGGCATGCTCACGGTGTCGTGGTAGGCGGAGTTCGCGTTGCGCAGACGCGTCAGCATGTCTGCGACGGGATCTGTCATTGTCATGTGGGCTTCAGCCCTTCCTCGCCACGGTTTCCCTGCCGGTTGCAGCCCGCAGGGACCTTCTGGCGTCGATGGAATTAGTTGGTCTTGAACGGGAAGCCGAGTGCCTTGAGCAGCGCGCGGCCTTCGTCGTCGGTCTTGGCGGACGTGACCACGGTGATGTCCATACCGCGCACGCGATCGATCCGGTCCTGGTCGATCTCGTGGAACATGGACTGTTCCGTCAGGCCGAAGGTGTAGTTGCCGTTGCCGTCGAAATGACGGTCCGAGAGGCCGCGGAAGTCACGGATGCGCGGCAGCGCGAGCGTGACCAGGCGGTCCAGGAACTCCCACATGCGGTCGCCACGCATGGTGACATGGGCGCCGATGGGCATTCCCTCGCGCAGCTTGAACTGCGCGATGGACTTCTTGGCACGGTTGACCACGGGCTTCTGGCCGGTGATGGCGGTGAGGTCCTTGATGGCATTGTCCACCAGCTTGGAGTCCTTGGCCGCCTCGCCCAGGCCCATGTTGACCACGACCTTGACCACGCGCGGCATCTCCATGACGTTCGAGTAGCCGAACTGCTCCTGAAGGGCCGGGGCCACGGTCTCCTGGTACTTGGTCTTGAACCGGGGGGTGAACTTGGTTTCGGTCGTTTCGCTCATCACAGATCCTTGCCGGTGCTCTTGGACACGCGGACGCGCACGGTCTTCTGCTTGCCGTTGCGCTCCACGGTCTCGGTGCGGTAGCCCACACGGGTCGGCTTGCCGGTCTCGGGATCCACGAGCATCACGTTGGAGATGTGGATCGGAGCCTCGACCTTGACGAGGCCGCCGGCTTCGCCCTGGGCGTTGGCGCGCTTGTGCTTGGTCACCACGTTGACACCCTCGACCACCACGCGGGAGGTCTCGGTGTTCACGCGCAGAACCTTGCCCTGCTCGCCCTTGTTCTTGCCGGTGATGACCTGCACGAGGTCGCCGGTCTTGATCTTGAACTTCGTCATGTCAGAGCACCTCCGGAGCCAGCGAGACGATCTTCATGAACTTCTTGTCACGCAGCTCGCGGCCCACGGGGCCGAAGATGCGTGTGCCGCGGGGGTCCCCGTCGTTCTTCAAGATCACTGCGGCGTTCTCGTCGAAACGGATGTAGGAACCGTCAGGACGGCGCCTCTGCTTCTTGGTACGGACCACAACCGCCTTGACAACGTCGCCCTTCTTGACGTTGCCGCCGGGGATGGCGTCCTTGACGGTGGCGACGATGACGTCACCAATGCCTGCGTAACGGCGTCCGGATCCACCGAGCACACGGATGGTGAGAATTTCCTTCGCACCCGTGTTGTCGGCAACCCGCAGCCGCGATTCCTGCTGAATCACTGAATACTCCTGTCGTCGCGCCGGTTCTCATCCAAACCTGCTGAATGTCGAGCCTTGCGGAACGGTGGTCGTGTGAACGCTCCGCGTCACGGTGGCCCCCGTGGCCGTAGGAGGGGCCCGGGGCGTGTGCGGAGTTTGCACGCGATGGACGACCGCACGTGTTCGGGCGGATCACTCCGCCGTGCTGCTCCCCTCGGATTCGCGACCTCGCGCAGAATCAACGAGCAAGATGTGCAGCCTTCGCGGCGCCGGGCGCCGCGGAGCCGGGCCGCGGTGAACCGCGGCGGCTTGCTTCCGTCCCGCGCACTCGGGGTGCACACCGTGGGACGTGATTCTGACTCAGCAGGGTCGAAGTCAGAGTGAGAGCACACGTGCGTCAACACGCGTACCGGCCTACTCTACCGCGCTTCCGTGCGGATCACCAACCGGCCTGCCTCCGGGGAAGAGTTCCACCAGGGCGGGCACCAGTGCCTCGCGCCAGCAGGCGTAGTCGTGGCCCCCGTTGAAGCGTCGGTAGTGCACCTCGGCCGGGGTGCGGGCGAGCTCGGCGACGAACTCGTCGTGGGGCCCGGTGAGTGCCCACTCCTGCTCGCCGACCTCCAGGACGAGCCGTGTGCCGACCAGCGCTCGGGCGCCGTCGGTCGAGACCAGGGACCGCAGCGTGTCCACCGGCTGCGGCTGCCACAGGGAGGCCGACTGCGCGACGGCGGTCCCGACGGCGTCGGGGCGGCGCAGTGCGCACAGGATCGCCGAGAGCCCGCCGAGGCTCTGGCCCACCACGGCCACCCGCCGGGGATCGGATTTCCACACCAGGCGCTGAGCGAGCCACGGGAGCAGCTCGTCCGCCACCACGTCCTCGATCCCGCCTGTGTCGTCGAGCTCGGCCCACCGACGCTCCGTGCCCCCGGAGTCCAGCAGGACCAGGTGCACCGGCTGCAGGGCACCGTCGGCGACCGCGGCCCGGACGGCGGCCACGACACCGTGCTGCCACCAGACCTCTCCGTCGAAGAGCAGCACCACCGGTGCCGTGCGCGCCGAGTCGCCCGCTGCCACGCCACAGGCCGCGATCGCCACGCGGTGACCACCGGGGGCGGCGAGCCACTTCGGTCCACGTGCGGTGGGATCGGGCCGCACCGGCCACGGCGACACCGGCGCGTCCTCGAGCGCGACGACGCTGAGCCGCAGCCCCCCGCGGCCCAGGCACCACGACGGATTGCGGGGATCCGCCACTCCCCCGTCCAGGGCGGCGCGCAGGTCCACGTGGTCCGCGGCGTCACGCCAGGGTGCCGCCGCGTTCCGGCGGGCGGTGAGGAAGCAGTAGGACGCGCGCCAGCTGGTCCCCATGAGGTAGCCGATGTGCCACACATCCGTGCCGGGCAGCCGCCGCATCAGGGAGTCCTCCGGGCGGGACTCGTCCGTGAGCCTGTTGACGAACAGCAGGACCTCCGAGGCCTCGCTGTCCTCGCAGAGGAACATCACGACCTGCCGGGCCGCCCCGTCCGGACCCGGAGCCGCGTGCTCGCACAGCGGCATGCCCGCGGCCAGGGCCGCCTCCACCTCTCTGCGCGCCCTCGCCACGTCACGCGAGTCGTTCGACATGAGAGCGGCCTCCCAGGCGAGCACGGACGGACCGTCCGACCTGGGGACCGGATCCGGGCGCGGCACCTTGGGTGGGCGGCGCCGCGGACACGGCCCCACCGTGTTCTCCTGGGTCACGAGCGTGTGACCTTTCGGGTGCTGGCGTGGACCGCACGAGCGGTACCCCTGCGGCAGTGCCACGGGATCGGCCCACCTGCCCGCCGCGGCGTCGTCATGGAGATCGTCGAGAGGGGGCCCGGGTACGCCGAAGGCCCCGTCCCAGCGTGAACCGGAACGGGGCCTTCGATCGAACTCGCATCGCGAAGGTCCTACTTGGCCTTCTCGATGATCTCCACGATCCGCCAGTTCTTGTCGGCGGACAGCGGACGGGTCTCGGCAATGCGCACGAGGTCCCCGACGCCGCAGGAGTTCTGCTCGTCGTGGGCCTTCACGCGCTTGGACTTGCGCAGAACCTTGCCGTAGAGCGCGTGCTTCACGCGGTCCTCGACCTGGACCACCACGGTCTTGTCCATCTTGTCGGAGACCACGTAGCCCCGGCGGGACTTGCGGTCACCGCGCTCGGCCGCGGCCGTTTCGTTGTTGACCTGCTCGCTCACTTGGCATCACCCTCGGACTTGGCAGCCTTCTTCGAGGCCTTCTTCTCGGTCTTCTCAGCAGCCGGCGCCACGTCCTCACGGATCCCGAGCTCACGCTCGCGCAGCACGGTGTAGATCCGGGCGATGTCTCGCTTGACGGACTTCAGCTTGCCGTTGCTCTCGAGCTGGCCGGTGGCCGCCTGGAAGCGCAGGTTGAACAGCTCTTCCTTGGACTTGCGCAGCCGGTCGGTGAGGGCACCGGTGTCAAGAGCCGCGAGGTTGTCCATGTTCAGATCCTTGGATCCAATAGCCATTGATCATTCACCGCCTTCGCGACGCACGATGCGTGCCTTCATCGGGAGCTTGTGGATTGCCAGGCGCAGCGCCTCACGGGCCACTTCCTCGCTCACGCCGGAGATCTCGAACATGATGCGTCCGGGCTTGACATTGGCGATCCACCACTCGGGGGAACCCTTACCGGAACCCATACGAGTCTCGGCAGGCTTCTTGGTCAGGGGACGGTCCGGGTAGATGTTGATCCAGACCTTGCCGCCACGCTTGATGTGGCGGGTCATGGCGATACGCGCAGCCTCGATCTGACGGTTCGTGACGTACGCCGGGCTCAGAGCCTGGATGCCCCACTCACCGAACGTGACTCGGGTTCCGCCCTTGGCCTCTCCCCGACGGCGCGGGTGGTGCTGCTTGCGGAACTTCACACGACGTGGGATGAGCATTACTTACCACCCTCTGCGTTGTTGGCCTCCGCAGCGGTGTTCTGCTGCGGGGCTGCGGCGGAGTCGCGCTCACGGCGGCCGCCACGGTCGTTACGGTCATTCGGGCGACGACGACGCTCGCCGGCACCGCCGCCACCGCGGCGGTCGTTGCGTCCGCGCGAGGACGGAGCCGCCGCCTGCTGGGCAGCCAGTTCCTTGTCGGTCAGGTCGCCCTTGTAGATCCAGACCTTCACGCCGATGCGGCCGAAGGTGGTCTTGGCCTCGAAGAACCCGTAGTCGATGTTCGCGCGCAGGGTGTGCAGGGGCACACGGCCTTCACGGTAGAACTCCGAGCGGGACATCTCCGCGCCGCCGAGACGGCCGGCGCACTGGATGCGGATGCCCTTGGCGCCCGCACGCTGTGCGGACTGGATGGCCTTCTTCATGGCGCGACGGAACGCGACACGCGAGGCCAGCTGCTCGGCCACACCCTGGGCCACGAGCTGCGCATCGATCTCGGGGTTCTTGACCTCGAGGATGTTCAGCTGGATCTGCTTGCCCGTGAGCTTCTCGAGCTCGCCGCGGATGCGGTCCGCCTCGGCGCCGCGGCGGCCGATGACGATGCCCGGGCGTGCCGTGTGGATGTCCACGCGGACGCGGTCACGGGTGCGCTCGATCTCGACCTTGGAGATGCCGGCGCGGTCCATGCCCTTTGACATGAGCTCGCGGATCTTCACGTCCTCGCGGATGTAGTCCTTGTAGCGCTGACCCGGCTGGTTGGAGTCTGCGTACCAGTGCGAGACGTGGTCGGTGGTGATGCCCAGACGGAATCCGTTGGGGTTGATTTTCTGTCCCACTTAGCGGACCTCCTCCTTCTCCGGGGTCGCCACGACCACGGTCACGTGGCTCGTGCGCTTGTTGATGCGGTACGCACGGCCCTGGGCACGCGGCTGGAACCGCTTCATGGTGGGACCCTCGTCCACGAAGGCCGCGGAGACCACGAGGTCTTCCGGCTTGAACGCGAGACCCTCGCGATCGGCCTTCTGCCGGGCGTTCGCCACGGCGGATTCGAGCACCTTGAACACCGGCTCGGAAGCTGCCTGGGGGGCAAACTTCAGAATCGCCAATGCCTCATTCGCCTGCTGGCCACGAATCAGGTTGACGACGCGCCGGGCCTTCATAGGCGTCACGCGGATGTAGCGCGCAGATGCCTTGGCTTCCATTGCTTTCCTTCTCTCGTCTTGTCGAAGAAGTGCAGCGTTCTCACCCCGAGGGGTCAGCGACGCTTGCCCTTCTTGTCGTCCTTCACATGGCCGCGGAACGTGCGGGTGGGGGCGAATTCGCCGAGCTTGTGCCCGACCATCGACTCAGTGATGAACACCGGGACATGCTTGCGTCCGTCGTGCACGGCAATCGTGTGTCCGAGCATGTCGGGCACGATCATCGAGCGGCGGGACCACGTCTTGATGACGTTCTTGGTGCCCTTCTCGTTCTCCTTGGCGACCTTCACGAAGAGGTGCTGATCGACGAAAGGGCCCTTCTTGAGGCTGCGTGGCATTAGTCAGGCTCCTTAGCGCTTGTTCTTGCCGGTACGACGACGACGCACGATGAGCTTGTCGCTTTCCTTGTTGGGGCGACGCGTGCGTCCCTCGGGCTTGCCGTTGGGGTTGACCGGGTGACGACCACCGGAGGTCTTGCCCTCGCCACCACCGTGCGGGTGGTCCACAGGGTTCATGACCACACCGCGGACGGTCGGGCGGATGCCCTTCCAGCGGTTGCGGCCAGCCTTGCCCCAGTTGATGTTCGACTGCTCGGCGTTGCCGACCTCACCGATCGTCGCGCGGCAGCGCACGTCCACGTTGCGGATCTCACCGGAGGGCAGGCGCAGCTGGCCGTACTTGCCCTCACGGGCGACGAGCTGGACGGAGGCACCGGCGGAACGAGCCAGCTTGGCTCCCCCACCCGGGCGCAGCTCCACGGCGTGCAGCACGGTGCCCACCGGGATGTTGCGCAGCGGCAGGTTGTTGCCGGGCTTGATGTCCGCGTTGGGGCCGGATTCCACGACGTCGCCCTGCTTCAGGCGGTTCGGCGCGATGATGTATCGCTTCGTGCCGTCCACGTAGTGCAGCAGCGCGATGCGGGCCGTGCGGTTCGGGTCGTACTCGATGTGCGCGACCTTGGCGTCCACGCCGTCCTTGTCGTGACGACGGAAGTCGATCACGCGGTACTGGCGCTTGTGCCCGCCACCCTTGTGACGGGTGGTGATGCGGCCCGTGTTGTTGCGGCCGCCTTTCTTGGGCAGGGGACGCACCAGGGACTTCTCGGGCGTAGTGCGCGTGATTTCTACGAAGTCCGACACCGACGAGCCGCGACGGCCCGGGGTTGTCGGCTTGTGCTTACGGATAGCCATGTTTTGAGTTCCTCGTTAAAGTGGTCTCCGCTCAGGAGAGCGGACCGCCGAAGATGTCGATGGAGCCTTCCCGGAGGGACACGACGGCACGCTTGGTGGCCTTGCGCGTTCCCCAGCCGAAGCGCGTGCGCTTGCGCTTGCCGGGACGGTTGAGAGTGTTCACGGACGCGACCTTCACACCGAAGATGTGCTCGATCGCGAACTTGATCTCGGTCTTGTTGGCCGAGGGATCCACCTGGAAGGTGTACTTGCCCTCGTCGATCAGACCGTAGGACTTTTCGGAGACCACGGGACGGATGATGACGTCACGCGGGTCCTTGTTGTAGATGGCGCTCACTTCGCGTCCTCCTGCTTGCTACCGGACGCAGCTGCGACGAACGAGTCGTAGGCGGTCTTGGTGAAGACCACGTCGTCCGAGACGAGCACGTCGTACGTGTTGAGCTGGTCGGCGTACACGGCGTGCACGTCAACCAGGTTGCGCACGGACAGCGCGGCGGTGTCCTCACCGCGGCCCAGCACGACCAGCAGGTTCTTGCGCTCGGAAATCGAACGCAGCGCCTCCTTGGCGGCCTTCGTGGACGGCTGGTCGCCGCTCACGAGATCGGTCACCACATGGATGCGGCCGTTGCGTGCCCGGTCCGAGAGGGCACCGCGCAGGGCGGCGGCCTTCATCTTCTTGGGCGTGCGCTGAGAGTAGTCACGCGGCGTGGGCCCGTGCACCACGCCACCACCGGTCATGTGAGGGGCGCGGATGGAGCCCTGACGAGCCCGGCCGGTGCCCTTCTGCTTGAACGGCTTGCGACCTGCGCCCGAGACCTCGGCGCGGGTCTTGGTCTTGTGCGTGCCCTGGCGGGCGGCGGCCAGCTGGGCGACGACGACCTGGTGCAGCAGGGCCACATTGGTCTGGGCGTCGAAGATCTCAGCGGGCAGCTCGACGTTGACGGATTCAGTTGCCATGAGTATCAAGCTCCCTTCACGGAGGAACGGACGAGGACGACCGACCCCTTGGGGCCCGGCAGGGCGCCCTTGATGAGCAGCAGGGAGTTCTCGGCGTCGACCGCGTGCACGGTCAGGTTCATGGTCGTGTGACGGGCGTTGCCCATCCGGCCGGCCATGCGCATGCCCTTGAACACGCGTGCGGGGTACGACGCGCCGCCGATGGAACCCGGCTTGCGGTGGTTCTTGTGTGCACCGTGGGAGGCGCCCACGCCGGAGAAGCCGTGACGCTTCATGACGCCGGCGGTGCCCTTGCCCTTGGTGGTGCCGACGACGTCGACCTTGGCGCCGGACTCGAAGAGCTCCACGGACAGTTCCTGCCCGAGCTCGTAGTCGGCGGCGTCGGAAGTACGAAGCTCGACGACGTGGCGGCGGGGCGTCACGCCTGCGGCGGCGAAGTGACCGGCCAGGGGCTTGGTCACCTTGCGGGGATCGATCGCACCGAAGCCGATCTGAACGGCGTTGTAGCCGTCCTTGTCCTCGTTGCGCAGCTGCGTCACGACGTTGGAGTCGGCCTTGACCACGGTCACCGGCACGAACTTCCCGTTCTCGTCCCAGACCTGGGTCATGCCGAGCTTGATGCCCAGCAGGCCCTTCATCTGGCGTTCGAAAGTGGTAGTCATTGGGGTGCGATCCTTTTTACAGCTTGATTTCGATGTTCACGTCAGCCGGCAGATCGAGACGCATGAGCGAGTCGACGGCCTTGGGCGTGGGGTCGATGATGTCGATCAGCCGCTTGTGGGTGCGCATCTCGAAATGCTCACGGCTGTCCTTGTACTTGTGCGGCGAGCGGATGACGCAGTACACGTTCTTTTCGGTGGGCAGCGGGACGGGTCCCACCACCGTTGCACCTGCGCGCGTCACCGTCTCAACGATCTTCCGGGCCGAGACGTCGATGACCTCGTGGTCATAGGACTTCAGCCGGATGCGGATTTTTTGTCCCGCCATGGCGTCGTGACTCTCTTTCTTCAAGTACTTCCCTGTATGGAGTCCAGGACTCCTTGTGCTCGGCGGTCTCTGCCGCCACCCCGCACAGACTGAATCCGGACCGAGTCCGGGTTCCTCACCCTGTCGGAGCTCCGGCACCCGAACTCGGGCGTGTCGCGCTGGGCGACGCGGCCGGGTCCACACACATTGACTCGGTGCCGGTGAAAAGTGGTTGTTCGCGGCGCGGTCACGCGGGCGTCGGTGCATTGCGGTTGCTTCGGCTGCACACATGCTCCGCACCCGGTTCTCGCGATGAACCTCTGTTCGTGCTGAGCGCGCAATTTCTCGCGCCGCTGAGCGAACAACAGCGACCATTGTGCCAGAGAACGCGGTGCCGGCGCAAACCCGGGTGCGACGGCAAGGAACGACAGTGCCCCGCACTCTCGAAGGAGTGCGGGGCACTGGAGGGTTCGGCTCAGCGCCTCACCGCGTGATCATCGGGGAACTACTTGATGATCTTGGTGACGCGGCCGGAGCCCACGGTGCGACCACCCTCACGGATGGCGAAGCCGAGGCCTTCCTCCATGGCGATCGGCTGGATCAGCTCGACCGTCATCTCGGTGTTGTCACCGGGCATGACCATCTCGGTGCCCTCGGGCAGCGTGATGACGCCGGTGACGTCCGTGGTGCGGAAGTAGAACTGCGGACGGTAGTTCGAGTAGAACGGGTTGTGACGCCCGCCCTCTTCCTTGGACAGGATGTAGACGTTGGCCTCGAAGTCGGTGTGCGGGGTGATGGAACCCGGCTTGCACACGACCTGGCCACGCTCGACGTCGTCACGCTTGAGACCGCGCAGCAGCAGGCCGCAGTTCTCGCCCGCCATCGCCTCGTCCATCTGCTTGTGGAACATCTCGATGCCGGTGACCGTGGTCTTCTGCACGGGGCGGATGCCCACGATCTCGACCTCGGAGTTGATCGGCAGCGTGCCGCGCTCGGCGCGACCCGTCACGACGGTACCGCGACCGGTGATGGTGAAGACGTCCTCGATGGGCATGAGGAAGGGCTTGTCGGTGTCACGGACCGGGTCCGGCACGTTCTCGTCCACGGCCTCCATGAGGTCCTCGACGGACTTGACCCACTCGGGGTCACCCTCGAGCGCCTTCAGAGCAGAGACGCGCACGACGGGGGCGTTGTCACCGTCGAAGCCCTGGTCCGACAGCAGCTCGCGGACCTCCATCTCGACGAGGTCGAGCAGCTCTTCGTCGTCGACCATGTCGGACTTGTTCAGCGCGACCAGCAGGTAGGGAACGCCCACCTGACGGGCGAGCAGGACGTGCTCGCGGGTCTGCGCCATGGGGCCGTCGGTGGCGGCGACCACGAGGATCGCGCCGTCCATCTGAGCGGCACCGGTGATCATGTTCTTCACGTAGTCCGCGTGACCGGGGGCGTCCACGTGGGCGTAGTGCCGCTTGTCGGTCTGGTACTCGATGTGCGCGATGTTGATCGTGATGCCGCGCTGCTTCTCCTCCGGAGCGGAGTCGATGGCACCGAAGTCGCGCTGCTCGTTGACGTCCGGGTACTTGTCGGCCAGGACCTTGGAGATCGCAGCGGTGAGCGTGGTCTTGCCGTGGTCAACGTGGCCGATGGTGCCAATGTTGAGGTGCGGCTTGTTGCGCTCGAACTTGGCCTTCGCCATGGTGTGTTCCTCCTAGAACATTGAGGTGAGACTTGCTCGACTGCTCCGGACCACGGAGCGTAAGACCACAGCGCGGCAAGCGCTGCGCATGTCGAAACCTGTGCAAGTCTACTTCTGGATAACGAATTTACTGAAATTGCAGGGGCGAACCCCGGTGGCTCACTCGCCGCGGTTCTTCTGGATGATCTCCTCGGCCACGGCCTTGGGGACCTCCGAGTAGCTGTCGAACTGCATCGAGTACACGGCGCGGCCCTGGGTCTTGGACCGCAGGTCGCCGATGTATCCGAACATCTCGGAAAGCGGCACGAGCGCCGAGACGAGCTTGACACCCGTGACGTCCTCCATGGACTGGATCTGGCCACGGCGGGAGTTCAGGTCGCCGATGACGTCGCCCATGTACTCCTCGGGAGTGCGCACCTCGACGGCCATCAGCGGCTCGAGCAGCACCGGGTTGGCACGGCGGGCGCCTTCCTTGAAGACCATGGAGCCGGCGATCTTGAACGCCATCTCCGAGGAGTCGACGTCGTGGTAGGCACCGTCCACCAGCGTGGCCTTGACGCCCACGACCGGGTAGCCGGCCAGGATGCCGAGCTGCATGGCGTCCTGGATGCCGTGGTCAACGGAGGGGATGTACTCGCGCGGCACTCGACCACCGGTCACGGCGTTGTCGAACTCGTACAGCTCCTCGGCGTCCAGCGGCAGCGGCTCGAAGGAGACCTGCACCTTGGCGAACTGGCCGGAACCACCGGTCTGCTTCTTGTGGGTGTAGTCGACCTTCTCGACGGCCTTCTTGATCGTCTCGCGGTAGGCCACCTGGGGCTTGCCCACGTTGGCCTCGACCTTGAACTCCCGCTTCATGCGGTCCACCAGGATGTCCAGGTGCAGCTCGCCCATGCCGCCGATCTCGGTCTGGCCCGTCTCGTCGTTGAGGGACACCGTGAAGGTGGGATCCTCTGCGGAGAGCTTCTGGATGGCGGTGGACAGCTTCTCCTGGTCGCCCTTGGTCTTCGGCTCGATGGCCACGAAGATCACGGGAGCGGGGAAGCTCATGGACTCCAGCACGATCTGGTTGTTCGGGTCCGAGAGGGTGTCACCGGTGGTGGTGTCCTTCAGACCGATCGCGGCGTAGATGTGACCGGCGGAGATCTCGTCCACCGGGTTCTCCTTGTTGGAGTGCATCTGGAAGAGCTTGCCGATGCGCTCGCGCTTGCCCTTGGTGGAGTTCATGACCTGCTCGCCGGCCTTCGCCTTGCCGGAGTACACGCGGATGTACGTGAGCTGGCCGTAGAACGGGTGCGAGGCGACCTTGAACGCCAGCGCCGCGAAGGGGCCGTTGGCGTCCGCGGTGCGGGTCATGACCTCTTCCTCGTCGTTGATGGCGTGGCCCTGCACGTCCTCCACGTCGAGCGGGGAGGGCAGGTAGTCCACCACGGCATCGAGCATGGGCTGAACGCCGCGGTTCTTGAACGCCGAGCCACACAGCACGGGGTAGGCCTGGGAGGTGATCGTCAGCTTGCGGATGCCGGCCTTGATCTCGTCCTCGGTGAGCTCCTCTCCGCCGAGGTACTTCTCCATGAGCTCGTCATCCGCCTCCGCGACGGCCTCGACGAGCTGGTTGCGGTAGTCGTCCGCGCGGTCCTTGAGGTCCTCGGGGATCTCGCGCGTCTCGTACTTCGCGCCCAGGGAGACGTCACCCTTGGAGTCGCCCTCCCACACGAGAGCCTTCATGGTCACCAGGTCGATGACGCCCACGAAGTCGTTCTCGGCACCGATCGGCAGCTGCAGCACGAGCGGGGTCGCGCCCAGGCGGGACTTGATGGTGTCCACGGTGAAGTAGAAATCGGCGCCCAGCTTGTCCATCTTGTTGACGAAGCAGATGCGGGGCACTTCGTACTTGTCGGCCTGGCGCCACACGGTCTCGGACTGGGGCTCCACGCCCTCCTTGCCGTCGAAGACGGCCACGGCGCCGTCGAGCACGCGCAGGGAGCGCTCGACCTCGACCGTGAAGTCCACGTGACCCGGGGTGTCGATGATGTTGATCTGGTAGTCGTGCCAGTAGCACGAGGTCGCGGCGGACGTGATGGTGATGCCGCGTTCCTGCTCCTGAGCCATCCAGTCCATCGTGGATGCACCGTCGTGCGTTTCGCCGAGCTTGTGGTTGATGCCCGTGTAGAACAGGATTCGTTCGGTGGTCGTGGTCTTACCGGCATCGATGTGAGCCATGATGCCGATATTGCGGACCTTCTTGAGGTCGGTAAGCACGTCGAGTGCCACGATGGTTCCCTTCGTAAAAGGTGGTGCCGGGCCCTGGTGTCGGCCCCGCGCGGGGCGGGGCCGACAGGACTACCGAATTTTACCAGCGGTAGTGGGCGAAGGCCTTGTTGGATTCGGCCATCTTGTGGGTGTCCTCGCGGCGCTTCACAGCGGCGCCGAGGCCGTTGGACGCGTCGAGGATCTCGTTCTGCAGACGCTCGGTCATGGTGTTCTCACGACGCGCCTTGGAGTAGCCCACGAGCCAGCGCAGGGACAGCGCCTGGGCACGGCCTGCCTTGACCTCGACCGGCACCTGGTAGGTGGCGCCGCCAACGCGACGGGAGCGGACCTCGAGGGCCGGCTTCACGTTTTCGAGCGCCTTCTTCAGGGTGGCCACGGGATCGGAGTTGGTCTTGTTGCGCACACCCTCGAGGGCACCGTAGACGATGCGCTCGGCGGTGGACTTCTTGCCGTCCTGCAGGACCTTGTTGATCAGCTGCGTGACCACGGGCGAACCGTAGACGGGATCGACGACGAGGGGGCGCTTGGGAGCGGGACCTTTACGAGGCATTACTTCTTCTCCTTCTTGGCGCCGTAGCGGGAGCGGGCCTGCTGGCGACCCTTGACACCCTGGGTGTCGAGCGCGCCGCGCACGATCTTGTAGCGAACACCGGGGAGGTCCTTCACACGACCGCCACGCACGAGCACGATGGAGTGCTCCTGCAGGTTGTGACCCTCGCCGGGGATGTATGCGGTGACTTCAACGCCGCCGTTGAGCTTCACACGGGCGACCTTGCGCAGCGCAGAGTTCGGCTTCTTGGGGGTGGTGGTGAAGACACGGGTGCAGACGCCGCGCTTCATGGGATTGCCCTTGAGCGCGGGAGCTTTGGTCTTCACGACCTTGGAGTGCCGGCCCTTGCGGACCAGTTGCTGGATAGTTGGCACAGTGCCTCCTGGTGGAGCGGAACCCGGTGCGTGCCGGGCCCGCAGGTGACGGGACGGTGATTCCGGGCGCCATGCCGCCGCCATGTGGACCAGAGGCCCGCGAAACGGTGTGCAAGCATGACGAAAGATGGCATCTAGGTACAAGGTGCGTACCAGTGGACAGGGTCCAAAGTGCCATCTCATTGCAGATCGCCCGGAATCGAGCAATTCCGGCCTATCGTATCAGCTTCCCCCGCTGGAGAGGAAACCGGTGTGTCCCGAGATCGCGACATCCGCGGAGAGCGCCCGCGCGCAGCGCTGCAGCGCGGGGACCACGCGCTCGTCGAGGGACTCGACGTCGCCGGTGCCCAGACTCACGCGCATGGACGCGTTCACCGCTGCGACCACCGTGCCCTGCGCGTCCGTGACCGGAACGGCCACGGAGCGCAGGCCCAGCTCGAGCTCCTGGTCCACGACCGCCCAGCCGGCGCGGCGCACCGCTGCGATCTGCGCGCCCAGCTGCTCCCGGTCCGTGAGGGTGCGCTCGGTGAGCGGTCGCGGTTCGACCGCCTCCAGCCGCGCCATCAGCTCCCGCGGCGGCAGGCCCGCGAGCAGCACGCGGCCCATGGAGGTGGCGTATGCGGGCAGCCGTGTGCCCACGGCGATGCTCACGCTCATGATGCTCTTCGTGGCGACCCTGGCCACGTAGACGATGTCCGACCCGTCGAGCACGGACAGGGACGTCGACTCCCCCAGCTCCGCAGACAGCGCCCGCAGGTGGGGCTGCGCGAGCTGGGGCAGCGACAGTGCGCTGAGGTACGCGTGGCCGAGCCCGAGCACCTTGGGGGTCAGCTCGAAGCCGCGGCCGTCGCTGCGCACGTAGCCGAGTGTCTCCAGCGTGAGCAGGAACCGGCGGGCCGTCGCCCGGGTGAGATCCGTGCGGCGGGCGACCTCCGTGAAGCTCATGACGGGGTGCTCGGCGTCGAAGGCCGCGATCACCGTGAGCCCGCGCGCCAGGGACTGCACGAAACCGTCCCCGGGAACGGTCCGGGCGTCGTCGTTCGTGGTCACGGCTGTCCTCCTCGGCACCCCGGCGGCACTGCCACTGGTCGGGACGGTCACCGCCCAGGGGTGAGCGTCACGTCCAGCTGCTCGACGAGCTCGTCGTAGCCCACGCCGAACGTCTCGCGCACCACGATCCGGCCGCCTTCGACCACGAAGACCCCGAGGTCCGTGTAGACGCGGGACACGCAACCCACCCCCGTGAGCGGCATGGTGCACCGCTCCACGAGCTTGGACTGTCCGTTCTTGGACTTCAGGGTCATCATCACGAACGTCTGCTTGGCGCCGGTGGCGAGGTCCATGGCCCCTCCCACGGCGGGGATCGCATCCGGCTTGCCCGTGTGCCAGTTGGCCAGGTTGCCGTGGCGGTCCACCTGGAACGCGCCCAGCACGCAGCAGTCCAGGTGCCCGCCGCGCATCATGGCGAAGGAGTCCGCGTGGTGGAAGTACGAGCAGCCCTCGGTCTCCACCACGGGGATCTTGCCGGCGTTGATGAGGTCCGGGTCCACCTCGTCCCCGTGGGCCTCGCCGCCCATCCCGAGCATGCCGTTCTCGGTGTGCAGGGTGACATCGTCCTCCGGGCCCAGGTAGTTGGACACCAGCGTGGGCTGACCGATCCCCAGGTTGACGTAGGCACCGGCGGGGATGTCCCGCGCGACGACCTCCGCGAGCTCCTCGGGGGACAACGGGTGGTCGCTGCTCTGCGGGACGCTCATGCCGCACCTTCCTCTCGAGAATCCTGCTGCCGGGGGTGGTCCACGCGGACCACCGTGTCCACGTAGATCCCGGGCGTCACGACGGCCTCCGGGTCGAGCGCGCCGCGCTCCACGACCTCGTCCACCTGCACGATCGAGTGCGTGGCCGCCGCTGCCATGACGGGGCCGAAGTTGCGCGCGGTCTTGCGGTAGACCAGGTTGCCGACCCGGTCCGCTCGCAGCGCCTTGGTCAGGGAGAAGTCCGCGTGGATCGGGTACTCGAGCACCTGGTGACGGCCGTCCAGCTTCCGCACCTCCTTGCCCTCCGCCAGGGGCGTGCCGTAGCCGGTGGGTGTGAAGAACGCCCCGATCCCCGCCCCCGCCGCCCGGATGCGCTCGGCGAGGTTGCCCTGCGGGACGACCTCCAGCTCGATCTGTCCGGCCCGATACTTCTCGTCGAAGTGCCACGAGTCCGACTGGCGGGGGAAGGAGCAGATGATCTTGCGCACCCGCCCGAGCTGGATCAGGGTGGCCAGCCCCACGTCCCCGTTTCCGGCGTTGTTGCTGACCACGGTCAGGTCCGTTGCCCCGTTGTCGATCAGTGCGTCGATGAGCTCCACGGGCTGTCCTGCGACACCGAAGCCGCCGATCATCACGCACGCGCCGTCGTGGACGGGTGCCACGGCCGCCGCGGCGGTCTCTGCAATGGTGAGCACGGTCTCTGTCCCTCCGTCTGTCGAACCGGGGCCTCAGCCCCGGGCGTCCTGGTTCTCGAGCACCACCGCGAGGCCCTGCCCCACGCCGATGCACAGGCTTGCGACTCCCCAGCGCCGCCCGGACTCCTGCAGCCGTCGCGCGAGGGTGCCGAGCACGCGGGTGCCGGAGGCGCCCAGCGGGTGGCCCAGCGCGATCGCACCGCCCCACGCGTTGACGATCTCCTGGTCCACACCCCACTGCCGCAGGCAGGCGAGCGACTGCGCGGCGAACGCCTCGTTGAGCTCGACCGCGGCAACGTCGTCCCAGGTGATCCCTGCTCGCCGCAGGGCAGTCTCCGCGGCGCGCACCGGCGCCTCCCCGAAGAACTGGGGCTCGTTGGCCGCGGCGCCGCGGCCCGCGATCCGGGCGAGGGGCTGGCGGCCGAGCAGCTCGGCGCCGCGCTCGCTGCCGAGCCATACCGCGGACGCACCGTCGTTCATGGGCGAGGAGTTGCCCGCCGTGACGGTGGCGTTCTCGCCGGTGCGGAACACCGTGCGCAGCTGCCCCAGGGTCTCCGGCGTGGAGTCGGGGCGGATGGTCTCGTCCCGCGTGAGCTCCACGCCCTTCCTGCCGGTGGGTGCCACGCGGACCGTGAGGTCGTCGTACCTTCCCTCGTCCCAGGCCTTCGCGGCCAGCCTGTGGGAGCGCGCGGCGAACTCATCCTGCTCCTCGCGGGTGATGCCGTGCTTCTCGCGCAGCTGCTCCGTGGCCTCACCGAGTGAGACGGTCCACTCGTCCGGCATCTCGGGGTTCACGAGTCGCCAGCCCAGCGTCGTGTTGGCAAGCTCCAGGTTCTGCATCGGGAACGGGCGGTCCGTCTTGGGCAGCACCCACGGGGCACGGGACATCGACTCGACGCCGCCCACGAGCAGCACGTCCCCCTCCCCCACCTCGATCTGGCGGGAGGCGATCATGGCGGCGTCCAGGGACGAGCCACACAGCCTGTTGACCGTGGAGCCGGGGAGACTCACGGGCAGTCCCGCGAGCAGGGTGGCCATGCGGGCCACGTTGCGGTTCTCCTCCCCCGCGCCGTTCGCGTTGCCCAGGTAGACCTCGTCGATCGCCGCCGGGTCCAGGGCGGGAGCGCGTTCCACGAGGGTGCGCACCACGAGCGCCGCAAGATCGTCCGGGCGGTGCCCCGACAGCGCGCCGCCGAGCTTGCCGAACGGGGTCCGGACGGCGTCGTACACGTAGGCCTGGTTCATGGGAATCCTCACCGTGGGAGTTCGACCGGTCGGGGCCGGCGGGGTGTGGGTGCGCGGTGCCTGGTACAGCACACCCGGCTGCTTTCACCAGGCTATGCCGGGGTGTTCGCCATGTGAACACTTGTTCACATGGCGAACACGGCTCAGTCCCGCACCTCGGACAGTGCCTTCTGGGCGTGCTTGAACGCGTTGTTGGCCGAGGGGACGGAGAGGTAGATCGCGGACTGCATGACGACCTCCTTGATCTCCACCGTGCTCAGCCCGTTGCGAAGGGCCGCCTTGACGTGCATCTCGAACTCCTCCCAGTGCGCCCCGGCGATCAGCGCCGTGAGCACGCACGCGCTGCGCATCCGCCGGTCGAGCCCCGGGCGGGTCCAGATCTCGCCCCACGCGTAGCGCGAGATGAAGTCCTGGAAATCCTCCGTGAACTCCGTCTTGCCTGCCTCCGCACGGTCCACGTGCTCGTCCGTGAGGACCTCGCGGCGCACGGTCATGCCCTCGTCGTGGGCCTGCGCCTCGGTGCGTTCGGGGTGTCGGTTCATGCTGTCCTCTGCTCTGCTGTCGATGGACGGGCGGCGAGTCGGTGCGCGGGGTACGGCGCACCGGCGCCTGCCGGGTCGGAGTGCGGGGTCATAGTGCGGCTTCGTAGTGCCGCGCGTCATTGCGCGGGCGGGAGGGTGCGGCGCGTCAGCGCGCGGCGGCGATCAGATCCGTGAGGAGCCGCTCGAGCAGCTCCGGCGCTGCGAGGGGCACCAGGTGGGCGGCGCCGTCGACGATCTCGCAGCGAGCCCGCAGCGCCTGCGCGAGTGGCCGGGCGACGTCGGGCCCCACCATGGCGTCCTCGGTACCGGTGACGACGGCGCACGGCACGGCGGCGGGGGCCGTCACCCCGCGCAGGTCGTAGTCCGCGAGCGCTCGGCACGCGGCGGCGTAGCTGACGCGGTCGGCGCCCTGGAGGTCGTGCAGCAGGGGCGTGCAGAGCTCGGAGTGCCGCGCCAGGAAGTCAGCCGCGAACCAGGCCTTCGCGCACGTGACCACCTGGGTGGGAGTCCCGGCACTCGCCACGAGTTCGGCGCGCTCGCGCCAGGAGGCCGGGTCCGGGAAGTAGTTGGCCGTGGCGACGAGCGTGGCGGACGCCAAGTGGGAGGAGCCCGCGGCAAGCTGCTGCTGCACCACGGCCCCGCCGATCGATGTCCCCATCGCGTGCCACGCTCCCGGCCCCACGCGCTGCGTGACCGCGCGAGCCACGCCCTCGGCGAGGTCGGCAACCGTGAACTCCTGCGCCGGTGCGCTCACGCCGTGGCCGGGAAGGTCCCAGCCGACCACATGGAAGCGGCCCGAGAGCAGGGGGACGAGCGGGGCGTACAGGTTCGTCACGGAGGTTCCCAGCGCGGGCCCAAGCACCACGAGCGGTGCGTCTGTGGGGAGGTCTTGCAGGCGCGTGAACTCCACGAGCCCCAATTCGGGAACGGTCATCGTCTCTTCCTCTCGTCGTGCCGGGCGGCTGCACGCTCGCACAGTTGCGGAGCCACCCCCAGGTATCCTCGCGGGTCCAGCAGACTGCGGATCCAACCGGTCAGTTCGGAGGCGGCCACCCCCTCGGGCAGCTCAACGTCCTCCCCCGCCCGCACCTCCGCCGCGAGCGCGGCGGCGAGCACCTCCGGGTCCTGTGGCTCGGCGCGCACGGCGGCCTGGATGCGCTGCTTGGCGCTGCGCCCGTCCCGCTCCCCCAGCACGGGGGCCAGCGCGGTGTTCAGCCGTTCGGCCATCACGCCCGTTCCAGCGTCCGCCAGGTTGCGGGCCATGCGCTCCTCGCGGACGGTGAGCCCCGCGGCCAGCTCCGCCGCGTGCGACGACGCCGCGGCCGTCAGCACCGCGAGCTCGCGCAGCGCCGGCCACTCGGCGTGCCAGCCGCCGTCCGGCCGCTCGTCGTCCGCGGCACTCGCTCCCGCCGCCACCTGGGCCAGCAGTGCCGTCGCTGCGATGCCCGTGCGCTTGAGGAGCACACTCAGCACGGGGTTCTGCTTCTGCGGCATGGCCGAGGACACGCCCCGGCCCTCTGCGGCGGGCTCTCTCACTTCACCGACCTCTGGGCGGGACATCGTCAAGACGTCGTTCGCCATCCTGGCCAGCGCGGCGGTGGTCTCCGCGAGACTCCCCGCGACCCGCAGCACCGGCACGCGGTTGGTGTGCCACACACCGTCGGGCAGCCGGAGTCCAAGCTCCTCGGCCCAGTACCCGAGGAGCTCCTTCACCCGCTGCCACGTGCGCTCCTCGGTGTCCCCGGGGTGGGCACAGCGGGCCACGGTGGCCGCGAGCGACCCGGCCGCCCCGCCGAAGGAGACGGGCAGGTGGGCGCGCGCGGCGACGTCGTCCGCGGCGTCGTCCACACCCGCGAGCCACGACGCGGCCTTGAGTCCGAAGGAGACCGGCAGGGCGTGCTGGGTCAGGGTGCGCCCGACCATGACCGTGCCCCCATGGCGCACCACGAGGCGCACGAGGGCGTCCCCTGTGCGGTCAAGCCCCTCCAGGAGCATCCTGCGCACGTCCTCGACCACGAGCGCCAGGGCCGTGTCCATCACGTCCTGGCTCGTCAGACCGGCGTGCACCGCGCCCAGGGGGCGGCCGTGCTCCTCCTCGACCGCACGGCGGTAGGCCGCCAGCAGTGGGATCACTGGGTTGCCACCACCCTCGGAGGCCACAGCCAGGTCTGTGAGCGCGGCCTCGTCGAGCGGCACCCGGTCCACCGCGACGTGAGCGGCCTCGGCTGCAACGGCGGGGACGAGGCCCACCCTGGACTGCGCCGTGACCCACGCGTCCTCCACCCGGAGGATCGCGCGGGCCACGGCACGGTCGTCCGCCAGGGCCGCGGCCCGGTGCGCTCCCGGCAGCAGCAGACCCGCCTCGATCACTCCAGCCCCGGGTAGGACAGGAACACGGTCTCGTGCTCGCCCTGCAGGTGCACGTCGAAGCGCAGCGAGCCGTCTTCGAGCCGCTGGGCGATCAGCGTGGAACGCTCCTCCTCGGACAGGGAGCTCAGCAGGGGGTCGTTCCCGAGCGCCTCGGTGTCCTCGGGGAGGTAGATCCGCGTGAACAGCCGGTTGAGCAGGCCCCGCCCGAACACCGTCATGAGGATGAACGGCGCCTTGCCGGCCTCGGTGGGTCCGGGATTCACCGTTGTGAAGTCGTAGTGGCCCGCGTTGTCCACGGCCACCCGGCCGAAACCGGTGAACGTGTAGCCGTCCCGTTTAAGGGACCCGGGCTCCTTCGAGACCCTGCCGTTCTCGTCCGCCTGCCAGATCTCGAGCATCGCGTCCGGGATCGTGGCGCCGTGGCCGTCGTACACGGTGCCCTGTAGGCGCACGGCGTTCGGATGCGACAGCGGCACCAGGAACTCCCCGCCCTCGTAGGGCAGCGCGTAGCCGTAGAAGGGACCGATGGTCTGGCCGGGTGTGGGCACCAGGCGCTCGGTGTTCTCAGTCATTGCTGTCGTCCTCCGTCCAGGTGCGGTTCGAACCGCTCAGGACGATGTCCCAGCGGTAGCCGAGCAGCCACTCGTGCTCGGAGAGGTCGTGGTCGTAGGTGGCCACGAGCCGGTCGCGGGCCTTCGGATCCACGATGGACTGGTAGATGGGGTCCAGGGCGAAGAGCGGATCCCCAGGGAAGTACATCTGGGTGATCATCCGCTGCGTGAAGTCCGCGCCGAACAGGGAGAAGTGCACGTGCGCCGGGCGCCACGCGTTGAGGTGGTTCTTCCACGGGTACGGCCCGGGCTTGATCGTCACGAACGAGTACGAGCCGTCGTCGCCCGTGAGGCAGCGGCCCACGCCCGTGAAGTTCGGGTCGATGGGCGCCGGGTGCTGGTCCCGCTTGTGGATGTAGCGCCCCGCCGCGTTGGCCTGCCAGATCTCCACGAGCTGGTTGCGCACCGGGCGGCCGCTGCCGTCCACGATGCGCCCCGAGATTCGGATCCGCTCGCCGAGGGGCTCCCCGCCGTCCTGGATGGTCAGGTCCGACTCCAGGGAGTGGACGTCCCGCTGGCCGAAGGCCGGGGCGTGGAGCTCGATGGTCTCCGGGTCCGTGTGGCGCGGGTCCTTGGTGGGGTGGCGCAGGATCGAGCTGCGGTACGGTGCGTAGTCCAGGCGGGGCTGGTTCTCGACCGTCCCGGAGGCCTCGTGCTGCGTGCTGATCCGCGCCATCTCGTCGATGAGCTGCGCCTGGGTGTCCTTGGCGTCGTCGGCGCCTTTGGCGTACAGGGGCTCGAACGTGTCGTCGTTCTCGACGGTCATGGTCATCTCCTCGGGTGGGTGGCGGGGTGGGCGTCGTGTGTCGTCAGGTCCGGTCCTGCCAGCCCGTGTAGGACTCCGCGAAGTACGCCGACCCGTGGACCGATCCGGTCAGCGCCTCGAACTCGCCACGACGGCGCTTCGCGGCGAAGGGGTTCTCGTCCGGTGCGGTGTGCATGAGGTTCGTGACCCAGTAGGAGAAGTTCTGCGCCTTCCAGATCCGCTCCAGCGCCTGGGCCGAGTAGCCGACCAGTCCGGCGTCGTCGCCGGTCTCGAAGAAGTCAACGACCGCCGGGGCCAGCACGCGGACGTCGCAGAACGCGAGGTTCAGCCCCTTGGCGCCCGTGGGAGGCACGGTGTGCCCGGCGTCCCCCACCAGGAACATGTTCCCGTACCGCAGGGGCTCGCACACGTAGGAGCGGAACGGCAGGACCGTCTTGTCGAAGATCGGCCCCCGCTTCAGAGTGAGCCCGTCCGGGCCGTCCACCCGGGCCTGCAGCTCGTCCCAGATCCGCTCGTCGTCCCACTCGGCCGCGTCCGTGTCCGGAGGGCACTGGAAGTACATTCGCTGCACGGTGTCGCTGCGCTGGGAGATCAGGGCGAAGCCGCGGGGCGATGTGGCGTAGACCAGCTCGGGGGCCGACGGCGGCGCCTCGCACAGAATCCCGAACCACGCGAACGGGTACTCGGTGAAGTTGTCCGTGCGCACGTCCTGGGGGATCTGCCGTCTGCACACGCCCCGCGAACCGTCAGCCCCCACGAGCAGCCGGGCGCGGATCTCGAGGTCCTCGCCGTCCGCGGTGGTGCACCGCACGGTGGGGTGCTCCGTGGTCAGCTCGTCCACCCGGGTGCCCGAGACCTCCCAGTGGACGACGCCGCCGTCCCGCTCGCGCGCGGCGGCCAGGTCCGTGAACACCTCGTTCTGCGGGTACAGCCACACGGACTCCCCCACCAGCTCCCGGAAGTCGATGCGCCGGCTCTCGCCGTTGAAGCGCAGCACCGTACCCTCGTGCTCGTGGCCGTGACTGAGCACCCGGCCGGCCACACCGGAGTCCGTGAGCATGGCCACCGTGCCCGCCTCCAGGATGCCCGCCCGGTGGGTTCGAGCGATCTCCTCGCGGGAGCGCGTCTCTACCACCACGGTGTCGATGCCCGCACGCGACAGCAGGTGCGAGAGCATCAGGCCGGCAGGGCCCGCCCCCACGATCGCGACGTCAGTCTTGACGACCGTTCGCTCCTCGAGCATGTGTCCTCCTAGCGCACGTCCGGCTCTCATTATGAAGGCGGGCAATGGCGCGCATCACATCTGTTCCGTTGAACGGGATGTTGTCCCCTGTGCTGCCGAGCCCTTGGCCCGGCGGGTCTTCCGCCGCCCCGTCTGGCGGACTCGCGCGGCGACCGTGCCCGGTCCGTGGCTGGCGCGGGCACGCCTGGGGCCCGGAGAACAACCGGATGGTGTTGTCAGAGGGCTCCGAGCGCGCGGGAGATGCCGTGTCCCGCAACCCGAAGCGTTTGCACGATGGCCGGGAGGTCCGCGTCCCGCATCTCCGCCAGCGGGAGCACGGTTCCAAGCGCCGCGCCGCGCTGTCCGGCCGGAACCTTCAGGGGCACGGCCACTCCCCCGGTCCCCTGGTCGATGCGCTCGCGCTGGACCGCGTACCCGCGCCGCGCGAAGACGGCCAGATCCGCGGCAAAGCGCTCCGCAGTGGCCGTGAGCGCGGCAGGGTCCCCGGCGGCGTCGGGCACCCAGGCCGCGCGGTGGTACTGCGCGACGACCTCGGTGGAGCACTGGCTCAGCAGCGCCAGGCCGGTTGCCGAGCGGTGCAGCGGCAGCCGCCCCGCCACGATCGAGCGCAGCGGAACCGTGGACTCGCTCGCCGCGATCCGCTCCGCGAACAGCACGTCCAGCCCCTCCACCACGCCCACGTGCACGTGCTGGCGCAGCACGGCGTGGACGTCCGACATGAACGGGATGGCCGCCGCGGCAAGGCTCTCCGCCGAGGCGGAACGGGAGGCCAGCTCCCACAGGCGCGTGCCCACCCGGTAGGTCTGCGCGGACCCGGCCTCCAGCCACCCCGCGCGCTTCATGTCCCCCAGGATGCGGTGGACGGTGGACGGTGGTAGCCCGGTGGCGCAGCAGATCTCGCGAAAGCTCAGCTCGCGCCGCGCGGGGCCGAACGCGCTGAGGACACGGTCGAAGCGCTCGATGAGCGACTCCCCGGACGCCGAGTTCGCCACGGCCACCCTCCCCTTCCCCGCGGTGCGCGTCCCGCGGGCCGCGCTGCGCCCAGTCTAGGAGCGGTGGGCACGAAGAAGCCCGGGTGGCCCCCTCTCGGGGGCCCACCCGGGCGCTGTCAATCACGTCACCGGTGGGCGACGTCGCGCCGCCGCCGCGCGGGGCGGCTCACGCGGGTGACCCGGGTCAGTTGCCGCCGAAGTCGTAGTCGTCCAGGGGGATCGCCTGGAACTCGGAACCCAGCCCGCCGGAGTTCTCCTCCGCGTAGCTGAAGTCCGAGAACGCGGACGGATCCGTGAACATCGAGGCCCTGGCCTCCTCCGTGGGCTCCACGTCCACGCTGTTGTACCGCTCGAGACCGGTACCGGCGGGGATCAGCTTGCCGATGATCACGTTCTCCTTCAGACCCAGCAGCGGGTCCGACTTGCCCTCCATGGCGGCCTGCGTGAGCACACGCGTGGTCTCCTGGAAGGACGCGGCGGACAGCCACGAGTCCGTGGCGAGCGAGGCCTTGGTGATGCCCATGAGCTCCGGACGCCCGGCGGCGGGACGCTTGCTCTCGGCCACCGCACCGCGGTTGGCCTCGAGGAAGCGCACATTGTCCACCAGCTCACCCGGCAGCAGCGCAGTGTCGCCGGACTCGATGATGGTCACGCGACGCAGCATCTGCCGCACGATGACCTCCACGTGCTTGTCGTGGATGCCCACGCCCTGCGAGCGGTATACGCCCTGGACCTCGTCCACCAGGTGCTTCTGCGCCTCGCGGGGACCGCGGATGCGCAGCACCTCCTTCGGATCCACCGCGCCGGTCACGAGCTGCTGGCCGACGTCGACGTGGTCGCCGTCCGCCACGAGCAGCTTGGCACGACGCAGCACCGGGTAGGCGAACTCCTCGTCACCGTTGTCCGGTACCACGACGATCTTCAGGGACTTGTCCGTGTCCTCGATGCGGATCCGGCCGGCCACCTCGGAGATCGGGGCCACACCCTTGGGGGTGCGGGCCTCGAAGAGCTCCTGGATACGGGGCAGACCCTGCGTGATGTCACCGTCCGAGGACGCCACACCACCGGTGTGGAAGGTGCGCATCGTCAGCTGGGTGCCGGGCTCGCCAATGGACTGCGCGGCAACGATGCCCACGGCCTCGCCGATGTCCACCAGCTGGTTGGTGGCCAGCGACCGGCCGTAGCACGCGGCGCACACGCCCACCGCGGACTCGCACGTGAGCACGGAGCGCACGCGCACCTCGTCCACACCCGCGTTGTACAGGGTGCTGATCATGGCGTCCGACATGTCGGCACCAGCCTCGGCCAGCACCTCGCCGTTCTCGTCCGCCACAGCCGAGGCGAGCACGCGGCCGTGCACCGTGTTCTCGATGTCCTCGTGCAGGGTGCGCACACCGGTGTCCGTCACGTCCGCGAGCGGCAGGACCAGGCCTCGAACGGTCTGGCAGTCCGACTCGCGCACGATCACGTCCTGCGACACGTCCACCAGACGCCGGGTCAGGTAGCCCGAGTTGGCGGTACGCAGCGCCGTGTCCGCGAGACCCTTGCGGGCACCGTGGGTGGCGATGAAGTACTCCAGCACCGACAGACCCTCCCGGTAGGAGGACTTGATCGGGCGGGGCATGATCTCACCCTTCGGGTTCGCCACGAGACCGCGGATGCCGGCAATCTGACGGACCTGCATCCAGTTGCCTCGCGCACCGGAGGACACCATGCGGTTGATGGTGTTGGTGGGCGTGAGGTTGTCCCGCATGGCCTGCGCGACCTCGTCCGTGGCCTTGGACCAGATGTCGATGAGCTCCGATCGGCGCTCGTCGTCGTCGATCAGGCCCTTGTCGTACTGGCCCTGGATGCGCGCGGCCTGTGCCTCGTAGCCCTCCATGATGGCGGGCTTCTCCGGCGGCGTCGCGATGTCCGAGATCGCCACGGTGACCCCGGAGCGCGAGGCCCAGTGGAAGCCGGCGTCCTTGAGGTTGTCCAGCGTCTTGGCCACGCGTGTCATCGGGTAGCGCTCCGCGAGGTCGTTCACGAGCGCGGAAAGGTGCTTCTTGTCCGCGACGTTCTCGTCCCACGGGTAGTCCTCGGGCAGCGTCTCGTTGAAGAGCACACGCCCGAGCGTGGTCTCCACGACGGCGGGCTGACCCGGCTCCCAGCCCTCGGGAGCTTCCCAGCCGGTGTACGGCACGAAGTCCTCGAGCTCGATCTTGCACTTGGCGTTCAGGTGCAGCTCGCCGGAGTCGTTGGCCATGATCGCCTCGGCCACCGAGGAGTAGCTGTTGCCCTCCCCGGCCCAGCCCTCACGCACGGTGGTGAGGTGGTACAGACCGATGATCATGTCCTGCGACGGCAGGGCGATCGGCTTGCCGTCCGACGGCTTGAGGATGTTGTTCGAGGACAGCATCAGCACGCGGGCCTCCGCCTGCGCCTCCGGGGAGAGCGGCAGGTGGACGGCCATCTGGTCGCCGTCGAAGTCAGCGTTGAACGCGCCGCACACGAGCGGGTGCAGCTGGATGGCCTTGCCCTCCACAAGCTGCGGCTCGAACGCCTGGATGCCCAGACGGTGCAGGGTGGGGGCGCGGTTGAGCAGCACCGGGTGCTCGGTGATGACCTCTTCCAGCACGTCCCACACCTGGGGACGGTAGCGCTCGACCATGCGCTTGGCGGACTTGATGTTCTGCGCGTGGTTCAGGTCCACCAGGCGCTTCATCACGAACGGCTTGAACAGCTCCAGGGCCATCTGCTTGGGCAGACCGCACTGGTGCAGCTTCAGCTGCGGGCCCACCACGATCACGGAACGACCGGAGTAGTCCACGCGCTTGCCGAGCAGGTTCTGACGGAAGCGGCCCTGCTTGCCCTTGAGCATGTCGGACAACGACTTCAGCGCACGGTTGCCGGGACCCGTGACAGGGCGGCCGCGGCGGCCGTTGTCGAACAGGGAGTCCACGGCCTCCTGCAGCATGCGCTTCTCGTTGTTCACGATGATCTCGGGGGCACCGAGGTCCAGCAGCCGCTTGAGGCGGTTGTTGCGGTTGATCACACGACGGTAGAGGTCGTTGAGATCGGAGGTCGCGAAGCGGCCACCGTCCAGCTGCACCATGGGACGCAGCTCCGGCGGGATCACCGGCACGGCGTCCAGGACCATGCCCAGCGGCGAGTTGTCCGTGGTCAGGAAAGCGTTGACCACCTTCAGGCGCTTCAGGGCGCGGGTCTTGCGCTGGCCCTTGCCCGTGGCGATGGTCTCGCGCAGCGACTCGGCCTCGGCCTCGAGGTCGAAGCTCTCGAGGCGCTTCTTGATGGACTCGGCGCCCATGGAGCCCTCGAAGTACATGCCGTAGCGGTCCACCATCTGGCGGTACAGGGCCTCGTCACCCTCGAGGTCGTTGACCTTGAGGTTCTTGAAGCGGTCCCAGACCTTCTCCAGGTAGTCGATCTCGCGGTCCGCGCGCTTGCGCACGTTGGCCATCTGGCGGTCCGCCGAGTCGCGCAGCTTGCGCTTCTCGGCAGCCTTGCCGCCCTCCTCCTCGACGCGCGCGAGATCGTTCTCGAGGTCGCGGGCGATCGCGTTGATGTCCGCGTCCCGGGTGTCCTCCAGCTGCTTCTTCTCACGGTCGATCGCGGCCTGCAGGTTGGGCAGGTCGTCGTGGCGGGCCTGCTCGTCCACGGAGGTGATCATGTACGCGGCGAAGTAGATGACCTTCTCGAGGTCCTTCGGCGCGAGGTCCAGCAGGTAGCCCAAACGCGAGGGGACGCCCTTGAAGTACCAGATGTGGGTCACGGGAGCGGCGAGCTCGATGTGGCCCATGCGCTCACGGCGCACCTTGGCGCGAGTGACCTCCACGCCGCAGCGTTCACAGATGATGCCCTTGTAGCGCACGCGCTTGTACTTGCCGCAGTAGCACTCCCAGTCCCGGGTGGGACCGAAGATCTTCTCGCAGAACAAGCCGTCCTTCTCGGGCTTGAGCGTGCGGTAGTTGATGGTTTCCGGCTTCTTGACCTCGCCATAGGACCAGCCTCGGATCTGATCCGCGGTGGCCAGGCCGATCTGCATGAGACCCAGTGAAGAATCGTTGGACATAAGGTCCTGTCCCTCTTTCTAAAAATCCTGAAGTGTGACGAGCTGTGCTATGGACGAGCGGGTTCTCAGACCTCTTCGACCGAGCTGGGCTCGGAGTGGGAGAGGTCGATGCCGAGCTCGTCGGCAGCCCGGAAGCTGTCGTCCTCGGAATCACGCATTTCCACGGTGTTGCCGTCCGCGGAGAGGACCTCCACGTTCAGGCACAGCGACTGCATCTCCTTGATGAGCACCTTGAAGGACTCGGGCACACCCGGTTCGGGGATGTTCTCGCCCTTGACGATGGCCTCGTACACCTTCACGCGGCCGTGGACGTCGTCGGACTTGACGGTGAGCAGCTCCTGCAGGGTGTAGGCGGCGCCGTACGCCTCGAGCGCCCACACCTCCATCTCACCGAAGCGCTGACCACCGAACTGCGCCTTACCGCCCAGCGGCTGCTGGGTGATCATGGAGTACGGACCGGTGGAGCGGGCGTGGATCTTGTCGTCCACGAGGTGGTGGAGCTTCAAGATGTACTGGTAGCCCACAGACACCGGGTCCGGGAACGGCTGGCCGGAGCGGCCGTCGTACAGCTTCGCCTTGCCGGAGCGCCCGATCAGGCGCTGACCGTCACGCGTGGGGTTGGTGTGGTCCAGCAGGTCGAAGATCTCGTCCTCGCGGGCGCCGTCGAACACCGGGGTGGCCACGTTGGTGGGGCCGGTGCTCTTCGGGAAGTTGCTCAGACCCTTCAGCCACTCGGGGTCGCCCTCGATGTTCCAGCCCTGCTTGGCGAGCCAGCCGGTGTGGACCTCGAGCACCTGGCCGAGGTTCATGCGGCCGGGGACACCCAGCGGATTGAGGATGACGTCCACCGGGGTGCCGTCCTCCATGAACGGCATGTCCTCGATGGGCAGAATCTTGGAGATGACGCCCTTGTTGCCGTGGCGTCCGGCGAGCTTGTCGCCGTCCGTGATCTTGCGCTTCTGCGCCACGTAGACGCGGACCACCTGGTTGACGCCGGCCGGGAGGTCGTCGTCCTCGTCCTCGCGGTCGAAGACGCGCACGCCGATGACCGTGCCGGACTCGCCGTGGGGCACCTTCAGGGAGGTGTCGCGGACCTCGCGGGACTTCTCGCCGAAGATCGCGCGCAGCAGCCGCTCCTCCGGGGTCAGCTCCGTCTCACCCTTCGGGGTCACCTTGCCCACGAGGATGTCGCCGGCCTGGACCTCGGCACCGATGTGGATGATGCCGCGCTCGTCCAGTGCGGAGAGCACCTCCTCCGACACGTTCGGGATGTCACGCGTGATCTCCTCGGCACCGAGCTTGGTGTCGCGGGCGTCGATCTCGTGCTCCTCGATGTGGATGGACGTCAGGACGTCCTCGGAGACCATGCGCTGGGAGAGGATGATGGCGTCCTCGTAGTTGAGGCCCTCCCAGGACATGTACGCGATCAGCAGGTTCTTGCCCAGTGCCAGCTCGCCGTGGTCGGTCGAGGGACCGTCCGCGATGACCGTGCGGGGCTCCACGCGCTGGCCCTCGGAGACGATCACGCGCTGGTTGTACGTGTTGCCCGGGTTCGAGCGCACGAACTTGTTGATCGGGTAGAGCTTGGTGGTGCCGTCGTCGTTGAGCACGGTCACGAGGTCAGCGGAGACCTCCTCGACCACGCCCGGCTTGGTGGCGAGCACCGAGTCCCCGGCGTCCAGCGCCGAGTAGCGCTCCATGCCGGTGCCCACGAGCGGGGCCTCGGACGTGAGCAACGGCACGGCCTGGCGCTGCATGTTCGCGCCCATGAGGGCACGGTTGGCGTCGTCGTGCTCGAGGTACGGGATCAGGGCCGTGGCCACCGACACCATCTGGCGCGGGGAGACGTCCATGAACTCGATGTCCTCGGGGGCCACCAGCACGGCCTCACCGGAGCCGTCGGAGGCGCGCGAGAGCACGGCGTCCTCAGCAAAGTGGCCGTCCTCGGTCAGCGGCGCGTTGGCCTGCGCGATCGTGAGCCCGCGCTCGTCGTCCGCAGTGAGGTAGACGACGTCGTCAGTGACGGTGCCGTCCACGACCTTGCGGTACGGGGTCTCGATGAACCCGAACGGGTTGATCCGCGCGTACGTGGCGAGCGAGCCGATCAGACCGATGTTCGAGCCCTCAGGGGTCTCGATCGGGCACATGCGGCCGTAGTGCGACGGGTGGACGTCACGGACCTCCATGCCCGCGCGGTCGCGCGAGAGCCCGCCGGGGCCCAGCGCGGACAGGCGGCGCTTGTGGGTCAGACCCGCGAGCGGGTTGTTCTGGTCCATGAACTGCGAGAGCTGGGAGGTCCCGAAGAACTCCTTGATCGCGGCCACCACGGGGCGGATGTTGATCAGGGTCTGCGGGGTGATCGCCTCGACGTCCTGCGTGGTCATGCGCTCGCGCACCACTCGCTCCATGCGGGAGAGCCCGGTGCGGATCTGGTTCTCGATCAGCTCGCCCACGGCGCGGATACGGCGGTTGCCGAAGTGGTCGATGTCGTCGACGTCCACATGGATCTCGCGGGCCTCGCCGTCGCGCGTTCCGGGCATGGTGGAGCGGCCGTCGTGCAGGGTCACGAGGTAGCGGATCATGGCGACGATGTCGTCGAGGGACAGCACGGAGGCGTCCGGGTCCGTGAAGGGCTTGTCGAGACCGAGCTTGCGGTTGAGCTTGTAGCGGCCCACCTTGGCGAGGTCGTAGCGCTTCGGGTTGAAGTACATGTTGTCCAGCAGGGACTGGGCGGCGTCAACCGTGGGCGGCTCCCCCGGACGCAGCTTGCGGTAGATGTCGAGCAGCGCCTCCTCGCGGGTCTCGGTGGCGTCCTTCTCGAGGGTCGCGCGGATCGAGTCGAACTCGCCGAACTCCTCGAGGATCTTGGCCTCGGTCCAGCCCAGCGCCTTGAGCAGCACGGTCACGGACTGCTTGCGCTTGCGGTCCAGACGCACGCCCACCTGGTCGCGCTTGTCGATCTCGAGCTCGAACCACGCCCCGCGGGAGGGGATGATCTTGGCGGAGTAGATGTCCTTGTCGGACGTGCGGTCCTGGCCCTTCTCGAAGTAGGCGCCAGGGGAACGGACCAGCTGGGAGACGACGACGCGTTCGGACCCGTTGATCACGAACGTGCCCTTGTCGGTCATGAGCGGGAAGTCCCCCATGAACACGGTCTGCTGCTTGATCTCGCCCGTGTTGTTGTTCATGAACTCGGCCTTGACGTACAGCGGCGCCGAGTAGGTGGCGTCACGGTCCTTGCACTCGTCCGTGGTGTACTTCGGGTCGTAGAACTCCGGCTCCGAGAACGAGAGGGACATGGTGCCCTGGAAGTCCTCGATCGGGGAGATCTCCTCGAAGATGTCCGAGAGCCCGGACGTGGTGGACACGCTGGTGTCACCGGTTTCCTGGGCCTCGACCACGCGGGCCTGCCAGCGCTCGTTGCCCACCAGGCGGTCGAAGCTGTCGGTCTGCAGCGCGAGCAGGTTGGGGACGTCCAGTGGTTCGTGGATCTTCGCGAAGGAGACCCGGCGAGGAATGTTGTCGCTCGTGGGGTGGTTGGCGGAGACGTTCGTATCGGTGCTCGAGGCGACCAAGATGTGATCCTTCCACAGACATGCAGTGAATACGCGAGGTTCCCGGGGAGAGAAAAAGGGGCCGGTGACGAGGACTGTCGACAACCGCCCCTGCGGCGCCCACCGCTATATGAAGGCACGCATGCATAAGGGACAACGCAAAGTACTAGCTTAGGGCACTCCCGGCGTGTTGTCCACACCCGTGCTGGACGAATGCCCGCCCGGGCCGTAAGATGCCCGGCCGCCGCTCAGGCGACGCCGTTGGCGCGGGCCTGGTACGCCGCGCGCTGCGCCCCGAGGCGCCAGGGGTCGCCGTGTCCGGGCAGCACGACCGTGGCCCGGGTGGCCGCGATCGCGTCCAGGGACGTGAGAGCCATCTGCGCATCTGCGGTGGCCGCGCCGGCCACGACCCGGGGCCCGGTGAGCCCGGTGTAGGGGTCGAGGGTCACCAGCGCGTCCCCGGAGAGCACGGCGTCCGCGTCGGGGACGTGCAGGGCGCAGTGCCCGTAGGTGTGGCCCGCGGTGAGGACGACCCGTGGACTGCCTGGAACGGGAACCGTCTGGCCCACGGCGAGGGACCGGGTGACGGTCACTCCCTTCACACCCGCTGCTCCCCCGGCGAGCATCGACACCAGCACCGGAATGGCCCGGGGGTGCCTCAGTGGGTACAGAGCCGTGGGGCTCTCGTGCGCGTAGCTGTAGGGGTGCGCCGCGAGGTGGCGCTCCCTCTGGTGGGCGAACACGGGGACGCCGAGCCGCTCCACGAGTCTGGCGGCGACACCCACGTGGTCGAAGTGCGCATGGGTGAGGACGAGGGCCCTGATCTGCTGCGGTGAGCGCCCGAGCTCGCGCACCGCGTGGCCGAGCTCGTTCCAGACGCGCGGCAGCCCCGCGTCCACGAGTGTCAGACCGCTGGAGTCCTCCAGCAGGTAGCAGTTGACGTGGTGGTTCTGGATCATGTGGATCCCTGGGGCGACGTCTCGTACGAACACGGTGTTCTCCTTCTCCCTGCGTCCGCGACGACGCACGGATGTTCTCCGCGGCCCGCAGGCCAGCCCCGGACGGGCCGGCACGTGACAGCGGGTCTACCGGAAGGCTACTCCCGGCAGACCCGCTCCTGGCACACCCCTGGGGGTCCGTTCCCTGCGCTCAACCCCGCTTGTAGAACGGCAGCGGGGTCTGCTCCACGTCCACCGCCCGGCCGCGGACGTCCACGACACCCACTGTTCCGGCCGCGATCTCCTCGAGCGCGTCGGTGGCAACCAGCGCCATGGCCACCGGCCTGCCGAGGGTAGGCGAAGGCAGTCCGCTGGTGACCTCGCCCACGGTGCGCTCCCCCACCACCACGGTGTAGCCGGCGCGCACGGGCTTGCGTCCTAGGCCCTGCAGCCCAATCAGGGTGCGCTGAGGTGTGGCCTCGAGCATGGCGGTGAGCGCGTCCCCGCCCACCGTGACGGTGCCCGCCTCGCCCTTCTTCCGCAGAGCAACCTCCACGAGCTTGCCGAGCCCGGCCTCCACCGGGGAGATCTCCGTGGAGAGCTCGTGGCCGTAGAGGGGCATCCCCGCCTCGAGCCGCAGGGAGTCCCGCGCGGCGAGACCCGCGGGACCGATGGGGGCGTCCTCGGTGCCCAGCCGCTCCGCGGTGGCCAGCAGCGCGCTCCACAGCTGCGGGGCGTGCTCGTTGTCGCAGTAGAGCTCGAAGCCGTCCTCACCGGTGTACCCGGTACGGGCGGCGAGCGCAGGAACCCCCGCGCACTCGGCCGGGACGCACGCGTAGTACTTCAGCGCAGCGACGTCCTGTGCGGGGGTCAGCTCGGTGGCCTCGAGCACCTCCAGGGCGCGCGGGCCCTGGACCGCGATCAGCGAGGTCCCTGGACCGCGGTCAGTGACGACGACGTCGAATCCCTCGGCGCGCTCCTGCAGAGCCCGCACCACGGCCTCCTGGTTCCCGGCGTTCGGCACCACGAGGTACCGCTCCTCCCCCAGCCGGTAGGTGATCAGGTCGTCCAGGATCCTGCCCTGCTCGTCCACGATCAGGGAGTACTTGGCCCGGCCGGTCCCGATGCCCGAGAGCACCCCCACGAGCGCGTGGTCCAGGAACTCCCCCGTCTGGGGACCGGTGACCTCCACCTCCCCCATGTGGGAGAGGTCGAAGATCCCGGCCCCGCGGCGCACGGCGTGGTGCTCGGCGGTGTCGCTCGCGTAGCGCACGGGCATCGACCAGCCGCCGAAGTCGGTGAACCTGGCCCCCAGCTCCTCGTGGGCCTCATGCAGTGCGGTGTGCCGCTCGCTCATCACTTCTCCTGTTCCGCTGCCGCGCTGTAGGCGGCGTCGAAGGCCTCGATGGGCGGGCACTCGCACACGAGGTTGCGGTCACCGGCGGCGTTGTCCACGCGGCCCACCGGAGGCCAGTACTTGACCCGGCGCAGGGACGGGACCGGGTAGGCGGCCTGCGAGCGCGGGTAGGCGCGCTCCCACTCGTCCGCCGTGAGCACCTGAGCGGTGTGCGGGGCGTGGCGGACTGCGGAGTCCTCGAGGGCGATCTCCCCGTCCGCGATCTGCTGCATCTCCGCGTGGATGGTGCGCATGGCCGTGATGAAACGGTCCAGCTCCGCGAGGCCCTCCGACTCGGTGGGCTCCACCATGAGCGTGCCCGCCACCGGGAACGCCAGGGTGGGGGCGTGGAAGCCGAAGTCGACGAGCCGCTTGCAGACGTCCTCGGCGGTGACGCCCGAGGCCTTGGTCATGGGACGCAGGTCCAGGATGCACTCGTGGGCCACGAACCCGCCGTCCCCGGTGTAGAGGGTGGGGAAGACGTCCGAGAGCTGCCGTGAGATGTAGTTGGCGCCCAGCACGGCGGTGCGCGAGGACTCGGTGAGCCCCTGCGCCCCGGTCATGGCGATGTACATCCAGGTGATGGGCAGCACGCCCGCCGAACCGTGGGGTGCCCCGGCCACGGGGAAGCCTGCACCGCGCTCGTCCAGGTCCGCGTCCGCCGGGTTGCCGGGGAGATAGGGCACCAGGTGCTCGGCCACGGCCACGGGGCCCACTCCGGGTCCGCCGCCGCCGTGGGGGATGCAGAACGTCTTGTGCAGGTTCAGATGGGAGACGTCCCCGCCGAAGCGCCCGGGGCGCGCGAGGCCCATCAGCGCGTTCAGGTTGGCGCCGTCCACGTAGACCTGACCGCCGGCGTCGTGCACCGCCGCGCACACCTGCGTGATGTCCGTGTCGTACACGCCGTGGGTGGAGGGGTAGGTGACCATGATGCCCGCGAGCTCGTCCCCCACGGACTCGATCTTGGCCGCGAGGTCCCCCTGGTCGATCGTGCCGTCCGCCGCCGTGGCCACCACCACGACCTTCAGGTCTGCGAGCACCGCAGAGGCCGCGTTCGTGCCGTGCGCGGAGGACGGGATCAGGATGGTCTTGCGCTGGTGCTCGCCGCGGTCCACCTGGTAGCGGCGGATGGCGAGCAGCCCCGCAAGCTCGCCCTGGGAGCCGGCGTTCGGCTGCACGGAGACCGCCGCGTAGCCGGTGATCTCCGCGAGCCAGGACTGCAGCTGGTCGATCAGCTCGCTCCAGCCCCTGGTCTGGTCCTCGGGGGCGAGCGGGTGGATGCTCGCGAACTCGGGCCACGAGATGGGCTCCATCTCCGCGGCGGCATTGAGCTTCATGGTGCACGAGCCCAGCGGGATCATGGTGCGGTCCAGGGCCAGGTCCTTGTCCGAGAGCTCGCGCAGCCAGCGCATCAGTGAGGTCTCGGAGCGGTGCGTGTGGAACACCGGGTGGGTCATGTACTCGTCCGTGCGCAGCCACTTGGCCGGAAGGTCGTAGGTCGAGACGTCCTCGGTCGCGGCGGCGTCGGCCGCGCCGCAGGCCTCGGAGACCGCGGTCAGGACGTCCTCGACGTCGCGCTCGGTGTGGGGCTCGCCGAAGCTCGCACCCACGGTGTCCTGGTCCACGCGGCGCAGGTTGATCCCGCGGTCCGCGGCGGCGGCGACCACGCCGTCCGCGCGCCCGGGTACCGAGAAGGTGACGGTGTCGAAGAAGCGGTCGTGGACGACGTCGATCCCCCGCGCCCGCAGCCCGGCAGCCAGGCTCGCGGCGAGGCCGTGCAGCCGCAGCGCGAGGGCGCGCAGGGCGTCCGGGCCGTGGTGCACTGCGTACGCGGCGGCCACGATGGCCAGCAGCGCCTGGGCGGTGCAGATGTTGGAGGTGGCCTTCTCGCGTCGGATGTGCTGCTCGCGGGTCTGCAGAGCGAGGCGGTAAGCCGGGGCGCCCGAGGAGTCAGTCGACACGCCCACGATGCGACCGGGCAGCGACCGCTCGGTGCCCTTGCGGGACGCCATGAACGCCGCGTGGGGACCGCCGAAGAACAGTGGCACGCCGAAGCGCTGGGCGGAGCCGACGGCGATGTCCGCTCCGGTCTCCCCCGGGCTGCGCAGCATGGTCAGGGCCAGCAGGTCTGTGCTCACGGTGACGAGGGCGCCGGCCTCGTGGGCAGCGTCGACGACCGCGGTGGGATCCAGGACGGCCCCGTCCGCGCCGATCTGCGCGACGACCACACCGAAGTACTCGCCGTCCGCCAGCGCACGGGCGATCTCCTGGGGATCACCCAGGTCCGCGGTGACCAGCTCGATCCCGGCAGCCCGGGTGCGGCCCGTGACCACGGCAATGGTCTGCGGCAGCGAGCGGGAGTCCACGAGCACTCGCGTGCTCCTGGAGCGGCGGTTGGCGCGGCGCATCATGAGCACCGCCTCCGCCACGGCCGAGGACTCGTCCAGCAGAGAGGCGTTGGCCACATCCATGCCAGTGAGGTCGATCACCGCGTTCTGGAACGTGAGCAGCAGCTCCAGACGGCCCTGGGAGATCTCCGGCTGGTACGGGGTGTAGGAGGTGTAGAAGCCCGGGTTCTCCAGGATGTTGCGGCGGATGGCGGCGGGCGTCACGGTCTCGTGGTAGCCCTGCCCGATCAGCTGGCGCATCACGGTGTTGCGCCCGGCGACCCGGCGCAGAGCTGCGAGCGCCTCCGGCTCGTCGAGGGGCTCCGGAAGGGCCAGCGTGTCCCGGAAGCGGATGCTCTCCGGAACGGCGCGGTCGATCAGCTGGTCGAGGTCCTCCGCGCCCACGGCGCGGAGCATGGTGGCGAGGTCATCGGCGTCCGGACCGATGTGGCGTGACAGGAAGGACATGCAAAGTCTCCTGGGCTGCTCGTGGGCACGGTGGCCCTGCGTGTCCTCCCCGCTCTGTTCCACAACCTGAGAGTTTTCGCCGACGCGCGGTACTGCGCGCACGCCGACCTGCCCCGACGGCGTCCGCGACCACGCGGGTCACGGACTCTCCAGAGTGGCCTGGGGCGGCGGTACGGGTGCCTGAGAGGTTCCCGGGGAGGGTTTGCTCCTTCGGCGATGGCGCCGCCGCGGACCTCCCAGCCCCCGACCCGCCATGCTCTCCCGCCGCACCGTGGCGGCCAGATGGTCAGGGCCAGTTTCGCACATCACACCGAGGACGGGCGCCACCGCGACGGGCGCCCCCGGGCACGACAGAACCCCGCACCGTGCGGTGCGGGGTTCTGGAGTGGTGCGAGGTGGCGTCCGAGGACGCTCACGCTGCGCGGGTGGCGCCTGGGGCGCCGGGAATCACTTGACGGTGACGGTGGCGCCGGCGCCCTCGAGGGACTCCTTGGCCTTGTCAGCGGCTTCCTTGGTGGCGCCTTCCAGCACGGCCTTGGGAGCGGAGTCCACGAGGTCCTTGGCTTCCTTCAGGCCCAGCGAGGTCAGCCCGCGGACCTCCTTGATGACCTGGATCTTCTTGTCACCGGCGGACTCGAGGATGACGTCGAACTCGGTCTTCTCCTCCTCGGCGGCACCGGCGTCACCGGCGGCGGGAGCGGCACCGGCCACGGCCACGGGGGCGGCAGCGGTGACGTCGAAGGTCTCCTCGAACGCCTTCACGAACTCGGAGAGCTCGATGAGGGACAGTTCCTTGAAGGCCTCGATGAGTTCTTCGGTGGTCAGCTTAGCCATGGTATTGGCTCCTTACTTGTACGTGGTGCCGGCGCTGGTGGCCCCGGCGAGGTGTGCGTGGTGAGAAGAACACGGGCGCTTTCCCGGGGGTGAACCCGGGGCCCGGTGGATCCCCGAGGGAATCAGGCGGCGTTCTCGCCCTGTTCGTCCAGCTTGGCCCGCAGCGCGTCCGCGGTGCGGACGGTCTTGGACAGCGGGGCCTGGAACAGCGCGGCAGCCTTGGACAGTGATGCCTTGGCGGCACCGGCGACCTTGGCGAGCAGGACCTCGCGGGACTCGAGGTCCGCGAGCTTCTCGATCTCGGTCTCGTCCATCGCGACGCCGTCCAGGTAACCGCCCTTGACGACCAGCTGGGGGTTGTCCTTGGCGAAGTCACGCAGGCTCTTGGCTGCCTCGACGGCGTCACCGGAGACGAACGCGATGGCCGAGGGGCCGATGAGCTGGCCCTCGAACGCGTCGATCCCGGATTCGCGCGCCGCGATGGCGGTGAGCGTGTTCTTCACCACGGCGTATTCGGCGTTCTCACCGAGAGAGCGACGCAGCGTCTTCAGCTGAGCCACGGTGAGCCCGCGGTACTCCGTCAGGACAGCAGCGTGCGAGTTGGAGAACAGCGTCTTCAACTCTGCAACCGCGGCAGCCTTTTCAGGATTCGCCATGGTGCTCCTTCCTTACATGTGGATGCCGGCTCCGCGCGCCCCGAGGGGTGGCACGACAAAAGCCCCGCGCAGATGCCCGGGGCTCGACCACGTCCGACCGTCCACGCGTGAGCATGGTGGGTCCGGATGAAGGATTCGTGCTGGTTCACCTGCGCTGGACGGATCCCGTCTCCGGGAACCTCTTCGACCACGCGCACCGAGGCGCGCATGATGACCGGCGGTCTTTGGTGGTTTCACAGTACCCCAGGCACGCGGAGCGGACCAAATGCCCGGCGGACGGGAGCGACGACGCGGCGGGGTCAGTCCCCGGTGATCCGCTCCGGGTGGGTGTAGACGTTGCACGTGCCGCGGCGGTTGAACCCCACGACCGTCACCCCCCGCTGCCGGCCGTGCTCCACCGCGAGCGCCGAGGGCGCGCTGACGGCCGAGAGCACGGGGATCCCGGCCATGGCCGCCTTGCTCACGAGCTCGAAGGAGCCCCGCGCGGAAACCTGCAGCACCGTGTCCCCCAGCGGCAGCAGCTCGCGCTGCACCGCCCAGCCGATCACCTTGTCCACCGCGTTGTGCCGCCCCACGTCCTCGCGCACCACGAGCGGTTCGCCCCCGGCCGCGGGGAAGAGGGCCGCGGCGTGCACCCCTCCGGTTGCGTCGAAGACCCGCTGGTGCTCCCGCAGCTCGTCCGGCAGCGCCACGATCCGCGCGGCCGCCACGAGAGGGAGCGACGGGGCCACGGGGTGCGCGGAGGGTTTGAGCACGCTGTCCAGCGAGGGCGTCCCGCAGACGCCGCACGAGGAGGATGTGAAGACCTGCCGCTGCTCCCCCCGCTGCGGGCCGGGGGCATCCGGGGCGAGGCGGACGTCCACCACGTTGTAGGTGCGGTGCCCGTCCTGGTCCACGCCTGAGCGGTAGTCCATCTTCACCACGTGGGAGATCCGCGTGATGACGGCCTCGCTCAGCAGCAGCCCGGTGACGAGCTCGAAGTCGTCCCCGGGGGTGCGCATGGTCACGGTGAACTGTTCACCGTTCAGCCGGACCTCCAGGGGCTCCTCCCCCGCGAGCCGGTCCGGTCCGGCGGCGACCTCGCCGTGGGCGTCGAACGTGCGGACCCGGGCGGGCACGATGATCCGGGCAGCCATCAGTCGTCCAGACCCACCCATGCGTGGGCGCCGTCTCGGAAGCTCTCGCGCTTCCAGATGGGAACCGACTCCTTGATCCGGTCCACCACGTCCGCGCATGCCTCGAAGGCCTCCCGACGGTGCGCGGCGGCCACGGCCACCTCCAGGGCGCTGTCCCCTACGGCGAGCGCGCCGATCCTGTGGGCGGCCCACACGCGCGTGCCGGGGTGCGCCGCGGCGGCCAGGGCGACGACGTCGCGCAGCACCTCCTGCGCCGTGGGGTGCGCCGTGTACTCCAGGCCCGTGACGCCCGTGCGCCCGCCGTCGTGGTCCCTGATCACGCCGCTGAAGCCGACCACGGCGCCGCAGGCCGGATCGGCGACGGCGCGCTGGGCCTTCTCCGCGTCGAGCGGGTCCGCCGTCAATGCCGAGAGCACGACGACGCCCGCCGTCGTTGCCCGTCCGGCTGCCGGGGTGCCGGTTGCGGCTGCGCTGGTGACGCCCGTGCTCAGTGCAGCGGGCCCGGGGGACGCCGTGCGGGGGGAGGGGGCGCGGTCGCTGGCCGCCCCATCACCCGCCGCTTCCGAGGCCTGCCCGGCGGGGACGATCTCGTCCGCGGACTGCGCCACGCGGCGGTCCTCTCCGTGACCGTGGACGTCCTCGAGCTGGGCGCTGATGTGGTCCAGCAGCGGGTCCAGCACGGCCATGCCGTCCTTGACGCCGCCGCGCGAGCCCGGGAGGTTGACCACGAACGTCTGGCCCACCGTGCCGGCCACGCCGCGGCTCATCACGGCGGTGGGGGTCTTCTCGAGCCCCTTGCTCCACAGCGCGTGCATGATCCCCGGGGTCTCCCGCTCCACCACCCGGGCGGTCGCCTCCGGGGTGACGTCGTCCAGGTTCAAGCCCGTGCCGCCGGAGGTGATGACGAAGCGCGACGCGTCCGCGCTGGCCGAGTCCGCGGTGAGCTCGCGCAGGGTCGCGAGGACGTCGGGACCGTCCGGGAGCACCCGCACCGCGACGTCGACGCCGCGGCGTTCGAGCCACGCGGCCAGCAGCGGCCCGCAGCGGTCCTGCGCGGTCCCCGCCGCGGCGGACGTGGAGACGATGAGCACCACGGCCCGCCGCCCCTGGAGGTGGAAGTCGCCGTCCTCGTGCCGGTGGGGAGGGCGCTCGCTGCCCACGTGTGCTCGTGCCTGCTCGCTCACTGCCTGCTCCAGTCGCCGCTCTTGCCGCCGGACTTGGCGAGCACCCGGGTGTCGGTGATCGTGGCCGCCTTGTCCACCGCCTTGATCATGTCGTACAGCGTCAGCGCCGCAACGCTCGCGGCGGTCAGCGCCTCCATCTCCACACCGGTCACCCCGCGGGTCCGCACGGTCGCCTCGATGATCACGCGGTCCCCGCCCGGCGTGAGGTCCACGCTCACCCTGCTCAGCGGCAGGGGGTGGCACAGGGGCACGAGGTCCGGGGTGCGCTTCGCGGCCATGATTCCCGCGACGCGCGCCACCGCGAGGGCGTCCCCCTTGGGCAGCTCCCCGGTGCTCAGCAGGTCGACGACGTCCGGGCGGGTCACCAGCACGGCCTGCGCCGTGGCCTCCCGGGACGTCACCTCCTTGTCCGTGACGTCCACCATGTGGGCCGTGCCGTCCTCGCGGACGTGGGTCAGCCGCTGCTGCCCGCCACTCTCCTGCTCTGCCTCCGTGGGAGCCTGGTCAGTGCCGTGCTGAGGGTCGTGTCGGGGGTTGTGCTGGGGGTCGTTCTCGCTCACTCGTCGTCTCCTTCGTCCTTCTCGTCTGCTCGTCGCGTGGTGTCGTGGTCCAGCCCGGGGCTCGCGCACCGGGCGCGTGGTCTCGTCGTGTCCCCGCCAGGCTCGCACGGCTCGCCCGCACCGCCCAGCGCGAGGACGCCTCCCGCCACGGGCAGCACGGCCACCGCGGCTCCGGCGGGCAGGGGCGCTTCCCCGTGCGGGATGCGCACCAGGACGTCCGCGCGCGCGGCGGCCGTGAGCAGGTGCGAGGACGCCCCGCCCACGAGGGCGACGCGAGCCGACCCGGCGTCGTCGTGACCCATCACGCGGCCCCGCCGCAGCTGGGTGCGCGCCGGGAGGGGCTGGACTTCCTCGGTGAGCACCGCCGTGCCCCAGCGCGGTGCCTCGCAGCAGCCCCAGACCGCCGCGAGCGCGTCACGCAGCAGGACCTCGCACGAGACCCACGTGCTCACGGGATTGCCCGGCACGCACACCACGGGAGTCCCGCGGAAGACGGCGTGGCCCTGGGGACCGCCCGGCTGCACGGCCACGTGGCCGAACCACGCGTCCTCGCCGTGTGCTTCGAGCCCCTGGCGCACCACCTCGAAGGCCCCGGCGCTGATGCCGCCGCTCGTGACCACGAGGTCCGGGCGCAACGAGCGGACGGCCTCCCCCAAGCGCTCCACGAACAGCGCGGGGTCGTCGCTGACCCGCAGGCACGCGACGTCCTCCGCGCCCGCCTCGCGCAGCCACGCGTCCAGCAGCGGACCGTTCGCGTCGTAGAGGGTCCCCGGTTTCAGCTCGGCGCCGGCGGGGACCACCTCGTCCCCGCCGCTGAGCGCGAGCACGCGCGGACCGCGGCGCACGAGCACCGTGGCGTCCGCGACGAGCCCCAGGGCGGCGCACGCTCCGATCGCGGCCACGCCGAGCCGGGTGCCCGCGGGCAGCGCCACGGCTCCCCGGGCGACGTCGCTGCCCACCGGGCGCACGAAGGTCCCCTCGGCCGTGGTGTCCGCCAGCCCGGCCGGAACCGTGATGGTGGGGGTGTCGAACCGCGGCGGGTCCACCCTCTCCACGGGGAGCACCGCGTCCGCGCCCTCGGGAATCACGGCACCCGTCATCACCGCGGTCGCCGTGCCCGGTTCGTGGTGCACGGGCCCCGCGCCGGCGGCCCGCGTGCCGTGGACGGGCAGGGTCACGGAGCCGCCGCCCTCGATCCCAGACCCGGCCGCGGTGCCGTTCCCGCGCGCGGTCCCAGCACCGGGCTCGGTCCCGTCCCCAGGTGCCGTCCCGCTCTCAGGCGTGGCGGCGAGGTCCGCGACCCGCACGGCGAAGCCGTCCATCTGGGAGTTCGTGTGCGGGGGCAGGTCCAGGGGCGCCAGGAGGTCCTCGGCGAGCACCCGGCCGGCCGCCTGCGCGAGCGGCAGCGCCACGGCGTCGTCGCCCGGGCCGTGCGTCCGGGCGAGCAGAGCGCGCAGGGCGCGCTGGTGGGATTCGATGCTGCGGGCCATGCCTCCAGGGTAGCCACCCACCGCACGGCCGCCTCCGCCCACACCGCCCGGGCCCGGCCGACCCGTTGGACAGCCCTCCTACACTGGGAGCATGTCCGTCTTCCTCGGTAGTCCCCAGGTCCTTCCCACGCGCGGGGTGCCCACGCAGGGTCCGCTGACGGACCGCTTCGGGCGCACCGCCACGGACCTGCGGATCTCCCTCACCGACAAGTGCAACCTGCGCTGCACGTACTGCATGCCCGCCGAGGGGATGCAGTGGCTGCCGCGGGAGTCGTTGCTCAGCGCCTCGGAGGTGGTGCGTCTCGCGGCCATCGCCGTGCGCGAGTTCGGGGTCCGCGAGATCCGCCTCACCGGTGGTGAGCCCCTCATCCGCCCGGACCTCGAGGAGCTCGTGGGCGCGCTGCACGAACGCCTGCCGGGACTGCCCATCTCCATGACCAGCAACGGCATCGGGCTGGCCGCTCGCGCGCAGGGCCTCGTGGACGCCGGGATGACCCGCGTGAACGTCTCCCTCGACACCCTGTGCGCGGAGACCTACCGGACTCTGGCGCGCCGGGGAAAGCTCACCGAGGCCCTGGCCGGTGTGGCCGGGGCGCAGCAGGCGGGGATGAGCCCCGTGAAGCTCAACGCCGTGCTGATGCGCGGCATCAACGACCACGAGGCACCCGAGCTGCTGCGCTGGGCGCTCGAGAACTCGTGCGACCTGCGGTTCATCGAGCAGATGCCCCTGGACGCGGACCACGGGTGGACGCGCACGGACATGGTGACCGCCGCCGAGATCCGGGAGCGTCTCGCCACGCAGTTCGACCTCTCCGAGGACACCGCGCCCCGCGCCGGCGCCCCGGCGGAGAAGTACCTCGTGCGGGCGCTCGGGGGCGGGCCCGTGCTGGGGACGGTGGGGATCATCGCCTCGGTCACCGAGCCGTTCTGCGAGGACTGCACCCGCACGCGCATCACCGCCGAGGGCCACGTGCGCTCGTGCCTGTTCTCCCACCACGAGACCGACCTCATGCACCTGCTGCGCGAGGGCGCGTCCGACGACGCCGTGGCCCAGCGCTGGCGCGAGGCCATGTGGGTCAAGCCGCGCGCCCACGGCATGGACCACACCGGTCTGGACTCCGGGGACTACGTGCAGCCGGACCGCAGCATGAGCGCGATCGGGGGCTGAGCCGTGCTGGTCCGCTACTTCGCCGCCGCCGCAGCCGCCGCCGGGGTTCCCGAGGAGCACGTGGCCTCGCACACCGCCGTCACCCGGGACGAGCTGCAGCAGCTGCTCGTGTCCCTGCACCCCGTCCCGCCCGCCGGGGAGCCCGCGCTCGCGCAGGTGCTGCCGCGCTGCTCGTGGCTCGTGGACTCGGTGGCCGCCCGCGATCCCCAGGCCCCGGTCTCCCCCGGTGCCACCGTGGACGTGCTGCCACCCTTCGCGGGGGGATGAGAACGGGCCCGCCGACAGTCCCCCGAGAAGAGAGCCCCCGATGACACCTCCGCCGAATCCCCCGTGGGCGCAGGAGCTCCACACCCTGCACCACGCCTCCCGGGAGGCCGCCACGGCCCACGCGCACCGCACGGGGGCGGCCCTTGCCACGTCCCGTGGTGAGGCGGTCTGCCGGGACCTTCCGCTCGACCAGGCCCCGGGGCGGGTCCTCGCCCGCGACGTCCAGGCCGTGTGCGCCGTGCCGCACTACGCCTCCAGCGCGATGGACGGCTACGCCGTGAACGGCGAGGGCCCCTGGCGCCTGGTCGGGGACCGCGCCGCCCATGAGACGGAGGGGTCCGCACCCCTGCCGAGCGCCGCGTCCGCCGGGGCGCTGGAGCCGGGGACCGCCGTCGTCGTCGTCACCGGGGGCGTGATCCCCGAGGGCGCCACCACCGTGGTGCGCGAGGAGTACGCGCGGAGTGACGGGGAGCTCGTGGCGCTCGCCGACGACGCCCCGCGCTCCGAGCTCGCGGGCCGTCATGTGCGCCCGGCCGGAACGGAGTGCGCGGAGGGCGAGACGATCCTCACCGCGGGCACCGTGCTCTCCCCCGCGCACGCCGCCTTCGCCGCGGTGGCCGGGCTGGACGCTCTGCCCCTGCGCGGCGCTCCGCGCGTGGCCCTGCTGCTCACCGGCTCCGAGGTCCTGAGTCACGGCGTTCCCGGCCCGGGCCGCGTGCGGGACGCCTTCAGCATGTCCCTGCCGCACGTGGTGCGCGGCCTGGGCGGGGAGGTGGGGGAGATCCGTCGCGCGCCCGACGACGCCGCGGCCCTCGAGACGGCCCTGCGGGAGCTGGGCGCCGAGCACGACCTCGTGGTCACCACGGGCGGCACCTCGCGATCGCGGGCCGATCTGGTCCGGCCGCTCCTCGAACGGCGCACGCGGCTGCTCGTGGACCAGCTCGACATGCAGCCCGGTCACCCGACCCTGCTCGCGGCCGCGGAGCGCGCGGCGGTGCTCGCGCTGCCCGGTAATCCCCTGGGGGCGGTCGTAGCGATGACGGCGCTCGGCGGCGCGTTCACGGCCGGTTTCCTCGGCCGCGCACCCGCGGCGGGCGTGCCGGTCACCGCCGGGGCGGACATCACCGGCGGCCGCGCGGAGCGGCTCGTGCCCGCGCGTGCGGAGGACGGCGGCTGGCTGCCGTGCCGGTCCGTGGGCTCCAACATGCTGCGCGGCCTCAGCGCCGCTGACGGGCTGCTGTGCGTGCCGCGCGGCGGACTGTCTGCGGGTGGCACGACGACGGCGCTGCCGCTGCCCTGGTGAGTGCCGCGCCCGAGGCGGTGCCTGGGCAGGCACGGCCTCGACGACTGCCACCCGGTGAGTGCTGGCCGGGCCGGGGCTGCTCGGATGGGGGCTACTCGGGCGGGGACTGCTCCGGTGGGTGCCGTCTCGGCGAGTGCTGACCGGTGGGTGCGACCTGGGCCGCACTGCCCTGACGAGGCACGGCCCGGTGAGGCTGTGGCGTCGTGACCCTCAGCGCGCCGGTCAGACGATGCTGAAGTCCTGCTCCCAGATGGCCGACTGGCCGGCGTCGCGGAAGCCGAGACGGGCGTTGACCCAGTTCATGCGGTCGTTGCCGCTGTGGGTCCACGAGTAGACCGTGCTGACCTCCGGGGCCACCACCGCCAGCTGCTCGAGGTTCGCGAGCTTGAGACGCATGCCCAGCCGGTGGCCGCGGTGCTCGCGCACCACCAGCGTCTCGTCCTGCAGGGCGAGGGCGGGCTGGTGCTGGGCCAGGATCAGCTCGGTCATGCCCACGAGCTCACCCGTGCGCACGTCCTCCACGACCGCCATGAGGGAGCGGTCGCCGTCCTCCTGGCGCAGCTGCTCGGTGCGGCGCACCCGCTGCCCGTCCCACGGATCGGGATCGGTCACCAGGGGGCGCACGAACGAGTCGGTGGGGATCTTCGCGTGCAGCCGGGCAAGCGGCTCCAGCAGCTTCTCCGGGGCCTCCCCCACCCACGTGTGCATGCGGTAGTGGTCCGCGAAGGGGGTGTCCGCCAGGGAGTCGTGCAGCCGGTCCAGCCGGTCCCCAGCCAGTGGGACGGGCAGCAGGGCGAAGCTGCTCACGGTGCGCAGCTCGTAGCCGGCGTGCTGGGCGAAGCGGGTCTGGCGGTGGCTCGCCGGCAGCCGGCCGGAACCGTCCGCGGCCTCAAGCCACTGCACGGGCCCGGCGGTCTCCACACCGCCGTCCGTGGTGCCGTCCACGCTGCCGTCCCCTGGGCCCTGGGGATCCCGCGCCTCGGAGGCAGGGTGCTCCGTCACGAGGCGCAGGAAACGGCGGGATTCACCGTGCGCCAGCTGCTCGGCAGCACCGAGCAGGCCCCGGCCGATGCCCTCCGAGGTCTCCTCAGGGTCCACGTGGACCACGATCTGGGCCATGTCCGTGTCCTCGAGCAGCGGCATGCGCACCTCTGCACGGCCCACCAGGCGGTCGCCCAGGTACGCGCACAGGATGTTGACCCGCTCGTAGGGATCCTTGAGGTCGCGGAAGATGTCCTGCGCGTCGTTGCTCAGCTGGCTGGTCCCCCAGACGTGCTCTCGGCACGACTGCACCAGGGAGGCGAGGCCGCCGAGGGTGTGCCTGGCGTCGTCGTCGAAGGCATCGGGGATGCGCAGCAGCTCGATGCGTACGGGTGACGGGTGCGTCACAGTGCTCTCCTTCACTGCCGTTCTCGAGCCCGAACGGCACCGCGGCAACGGATCTGCACGGACTCCGGCCTCAAGTACATCACGATTGCCTGGGCATCCCCGGGTGCCGGGCGGGATCGCCAGGGGGCGCCCAGGTGCCCGGGACGACGCTCGGTGCGACGCCCGGGCATGGAAACAGGGCCCGGCCTGGGACGGCACGGGCCCTGCTGCCACGATCGGAAGGAGCGGGCACCGGGATGGGCGCCCGCTCCCCACCGGGTCACGCCTGGGGGATCACCTCGGTGGCGTTCGGGTCCACGGGCACGCCCGGACCGAACGTGGTGGCCACGGTGGCCTTGGTGATGTAGCGGCCCTTGGAGGCGGAGGGCTTCAGACGAAGCACCTCCTCCAGGGCGGCCGCGTAGTTCTCGGCGAGCTTTTGCGCGTCGAACGACGCCTTGCCGATGATGAAGTGCAGGTTCGAGTGCTTGTCGACGCGGAAGTCGATCTTGCCGCCCTTGATGTCGTTGACTGCCTTCGTGACGTCCATGGTCACGGTGCCCGTCTTCGGGTTCGGCATCAGATTGCGGGGCCCCAGGATCTTGCCCAGGCGACCAACCTTGCCCATCATGTCCGGGGTGGCCACGGCGGCGTCGAAGTCCGTCCAGCCGCCCTGGATCTTGGCGATGAGGTCGTCGGAGCCCACGAAGTCCGCACCGGCCGCCTCGGCCGCAGCGGCCTTGTCGCCCGTGGCGAAGACGACCACGCGGGCAGTCTTGCCAGTGCCGTTGGGCAGGTTCACCGTGCCGCGGACCATCTGGTCCGCCTTGCGGGGATCCACGCCCAGGCGCATGGCCACCTCGACGGTGGGGTCCGACTTGCTGCCTTCGGCCAGTTCCTTGGCCAGGGCGACCGCCTCGGCGGGGGCGTAGAACTTGCCCGCCTCGATCTTCTCGGCAGCTGCCCGGTATGCCTTGCTGCGCTTTGCCATCTGCTTCTTCTCCTTGTGCAGTTGTGGTCTGCGGACCGCGCTCGGCCCTGCCACGAATGTCTACGTGCTGGTGAGTCCGGAAGGGACTCAGTTGACCTCGATGCCCATGGAACGGGCGGTGCCGGCGATGATCTTCGCCGCGGCGTCGATGTCGTTGGCGTTGAGGTCTTCCTTCTTGGTCTCGGCGATCTCACGGACCTGGTCCATGGTGATCTTGCCGACCTTCGTGGTGTGCGGGACACCGGAGCCCTTGGGCACGCCGGCAGCCTTCTTGATCAGCTGGGCGGCCGGAGGGGTCTTGGTGACGAAGGTGAAGGAGCGGTCCTCGTAGACCGTGATCTCCACGGGCACGATGTTGCCGCGCTGGGATTCCGTGGCCGCGTTGTAGGCCTTGCAGAACTCCATGATGTTGACGCCGTGCTGGCCGAGCGCGGGACCCACGGGAGGAGCCGGGTTGGCGGCACCCGCCTGGATCTGCAGCTTGATGAGGCCTGCGACCTTCTTCTTCTTGGGAGCCATGTGATGGTCCTCTTTCTGGCTGTGCGTACCGCCGCACAGGAGCGTACGACGGCGGGTGGTCGCCGTGGCGCGGCGACCGGACGGAAGTGCCCCGGACCAAAGCGCATCCGGGGAGATCCGAAGTCTGTGGCGACTAGATCTTGGTGACCTGGTCGAAGCCGAGGGTCACGGGGGTCTCGCGCTCGAAGATGGAGACCAGCACCACGAGCTGCTGGGATTCCACCTTGATCTCGGAGATCGTGGCGGGCAGCGTCTCGAACGGGCCCTCCTTCACGATCACCGACTCGCCGACCTCGAAGTCCACCGTGATCTGCGGGGCGGCGCCGCCCTGGGCACCGGACGCGGAGCCGGCGGTCTCGCCGACGCCCTTGGCCTTCTCGTGGGTCTCGAACGTGGGCGCGAGCATGTCGAAGACCTCGTCCAGACGCAGCGGCGCCGGGTTGTACGCGTCCTGGCCCACGAAGCCGGTGACACCCGGGGTGTGGCGGACCGCGCCCCAGGAGGCGTCCGTGAGGTTCATGCGCACGAGCACGTAGCCGGGGATCCGCACGCGGCGCACGGTCTTGCGCTGCGAGTTCTTGATCTCCACGACCTCCTCCATGGGCACCTCGATCTGGAAGATGTCCTCTTCCATGTTGAGGGACTGGATGCGGGTCTCGAGGTTCGTCTTCACGCGGTTCTCGTAGCCGGCGTAGGTGTGGATGACGAACCAGTCGCCCTCCTGGCGGCGCAGCTTGGCCTTGAACTCGGCCACCGGGTCCACGTCGTCCTCGACGGTCTCCTCGGTGACCTCCACCGTCTCGGTGGGAACGGCCACGGGCTCCACGGCGCCCTCGGCGACGTCGAGGTCCGCCTCCTGGACGGACTGCTCGGCAGTGGGCTCCGGGGCCGTGGTGTCCTCGGCCTCCGGGGTGGCGTCCTGGACGTCGTCCGTTCCGGCGGTCTCCGCCGCGCTCACGCTCTCCGTCGACTCGTTCTGCACACCGTCACCCATGAGGGAGCCGGACTGTGCGGGCTGAGTGGCGTCGTTCTCGAGCTCGTGATCGCTCACTGGGGATTCCTGCTTTCTGTGGACGTCTGTGAAGTGCTGGAGGGGGTCACTGGGCCTGGGTGCCGTCACCGAAGAGCCAGATGGCCACCTGACCGAAGCCGAGGTCCAGCAGGGAGATCAGCACCATCATGAATGCCACGAAGACCAGGACCACCAGGACGTAGTTGACCAGTTCACGCCGGGTGGGCGTGACGACCTTCTTGAGCTCTCCCACGACCTGCCGGAAGAACAACCAGATCCTGCCGAGGAATCCGCGCCTGCGGTCCGCATCGGTGGGCTGGCCGGGGGTCTGCCCCGTGGCGGTGTGCGACATCGGCTCTCCCCTGCGTGAAGCAGCTGCTCGGCGGTGGTGTGTGTGCCGTGGATAGGTCGTGAAGCAGGGCAGACAGGACTCGAACCTGCAACCTGCGGTTTTGGAGACCGCTGCGCTACCAATTGCGCCACTGCCCTTCAGTGCCCGCACCGCGAGTGCCTCGCTGCTCGGAACACGGTGCCTGAGCCTATCACCGGGGCGTTCGCCCGAGCGACGGTCCCGCGCGGAAATGACCGCACGGGTGGCGGCACCAACCAGTCATGCTACGCGCACGCCCCGTTCCGTGCAAAGCCGGAGGTGGGCGACCTAGAGTGGAGGCAGCGTCCGGGTCCGGCACCGCGGCCCGACATCCAGCCAGCCAGGAGAGTTGATCACCATGTCACCATCGCAGCAGCGGATCTCGCGCCGGATCGGGGCGATCGCCGAGTCCGCGACCCTCGCCGTGGACGCCAAGGCCAAGGCGCTGAAGGCGCAGGGACGGCCGGTGATCGGCTTCGGCGCCGGCGAGCCGGACTTCTCCACTCCGGACTACATCGTGGACGCGGCGGCCCAGGCGCTGCGGGACCCCGCGAACTTCCGCTACTCCCCCGCTGCCGGTCAGCCGAAGCTGCGCGCGGCGATCGCGCGCGCCACCGCCCGGGACAGCGGCTGGGAGGTCGAGGATTCGCAGGTGCTGGTGACCAACGGCGGCAAGCAGGCGGTCTACCAGGCGTTCCAGACCGTCGTCGACGACGGCGACGACGTCCTGCTGCCCGCCCCCTACTGGACCACCTACCCGGAGGCGATCCGACTGGCCGGCGGCAGCCCCGTGGAGGTCTTCGCGGGTGCTGAGAACGACTACAAGGTCACGCCCGAGCAGCTTGAGCAGGCGTGGACGCCGCGCACCAAGGCCCTGCTGTTCTGCTCCCCGTCCAACCCCACCGGCTCCGTGCACACCGCGGAGGAGACCCGGGCGATCGGCGAGTGGGCCGCCGCCAAGGGCATCTTCGTGATCAGCGACGAGATCTACCAGCACCTGACCTACGACGGCGTGGAGTTCGTCTCCATGGCCCAGGCCGTGCCCGAGCTGCACGAGAACCTGATCCTGCTCAACGGCGTGGCCAAGACCTATGCGATGACCGGGTGGCGCGTGGGCTGGCTCGTGGGGCCCAAGGACGTGGTGAGGGCCGCGACCAACCTGCAGTCCCACCTGTCCTCCAACGTCAACAACGTGGCGCAGGCCGCCGCCCTGGCCGCCCTGGAGGGGCCCATGGACCAGGTGGAGGCCATGCGCGAGGCCTTCGACCGGCGTCGTCGCACCATCGTGGACGGGCTCAACGCCATCGACGGCGTGAACTGCCCCGTGCCCACCGGCGCGTTCTACGCGTACCCGGACGTCACCGCGCTGCTGGGGCGCGAGTTCGACGGCGTCACCCCGCAGACCTCCGCCGAGCTCGCGGAGCTGATCCTCGAGAAGGCGGAGGTGGCCGTGGTCCCCGGCGAGGCCTTCGGACCGTCCGGCTACCTGCGCCTGTCCTACGCCCTGGGCGACGACGACCTCGCCGAGGGACTCGCCCGACTGCAGAACTTCCTGGGAGGGAACAACTGAGATGAGCACCACCGACACCCTGAAGAACCTCGACGCCGCGCTGCCCTCGCCGGTGGCCGTGCCGAGCTCCGTTCTCGTGGCCGCCGGGCTGATCGGCGGCTACGGCGTGGCCCGCCTGACCAAGGTCCGCTCGCTGGGCGGCGTGGCGCTGCTCGCGTGCGGCGTGGCCGCGGGGCGCACGTGGCTGGCCTCCGCCGGACCGGCGACCACCGCGGGGCTCTCCACCCTGTACATCGCGGGCTTCGGGCTCTCCCACCCGCTCGCCAAGAAGATGGGCGCGTGGCCGTCCGTCCTGGCCGTCACCGCCGTGAACGCGGGGGCCTCCTGGGCACTGGTGGACCGGCACAACTTCGCCGACGCCGCCTGAGCGGCTCCCCTGCGCGACAAGGCCGTGGGCCCCACCGGACGGTGGGGCCCACGGCCTTGTTCATGCCACATCGGGCCGAGCCCGAACGCGGAGGCCGCTCAGCCGCGCGCGGCGGCCCCCGTGCGGCGTCGTGCCAGGGCGGCGAGCAGCAGGTGCACCGCGAGGAACCCCAGCAGGGAGATCCCGAGCAGCGGCAGGAACACGCCGACGGCCACGGTCACGAGGACCAGGACCGGCCACAGCCACGCGGGTGCCGCCCGCAGTGCACCGCGCGGAGGCAGCGGACCGAGCTGCGCCGCCGCGGAACGGGTGGGACGGCGGCGCCACCACATCGCGTAGCCGCTCACCACCAGCACGACAATCGCCGCGGCGAGCGCGAGCAGCACGAGCTGGTTGGGCAGCCCGAACAGCAGCCCCATGTGCGCGGCCACGGCCCACTGCGCGAGCTTTGCCGGCAGGCTCCACTCGGAGAACCGCACGCGGTCGGTGACCTGCAGGCGGTGGGGGTCCACGGCCACGCTGTCCACGTGGGTGGGCCAGGAGCGCTCGTTCTCGGAGACCGTCCACGCCGCGCCGTCCGAGGCGGCCGGCTTGATCTCCACGGTCTGCGCCTCCAGCCCCTCCTGCCGCGCCGTCGCGAGCACAGCGTCGAAGGAACCGGGTGCCGCGGCCGGCATGTGGTGGCCGTGGTGGTGCTCGGCGTGCTCGTCCACGGGGGCCGCGCCGGAACCGCCGGACCCGCCGCCCAGGTCCGTGGCGACCTTCGGGGTGGTCCAGCTCAGGACCGTGCGCAGCTGGGACACGTTCTCCCCCGCGTACGCGGACCACGTGAGCCCAGAGGCGGAGAGGAACAGGAACCCCACGGCGAGCCACACGCCGGTGGCCGTGTGCCACGAACGGGTCCGCCGGTAGTCGTTGGCCTCCCCCGGGCGGGGAACGAGGCTCACGCGGGCGCGCCGGCCCCGGGCCACCCGGCGCCGGTGCAGCACCACGAGCACCAGGCCGCTCAGCGCGAGGACCCACAGCCAGGTGGCCGCCAGCTCGCTGTAGAGCCGACCGGGCTCGCCGAGCAGCAGTTCCCGGTGCAGCCGGTCGATGGTGGTGCGCAACGGCAGGGCGCCGCTGGTGCCGTACACGGTCATGTCACCCGTGACGCGGCCCGTGCCGGGGTCCACGAACACGGCGCGGGACTCCCCGGCCTCCAGCGCAGGGTCCGCGAACATCACGCGCGTGGTCCCGCCGTCGGATGCGGGGCGGACGTTCACCGGTGACTCGCTCGTGCCCGCGGCACGCTGGGCCGTCTCGACCTGCCGGTCCAGGGTGAGCGGCTGGGAGGAGACGGTGCCGGTGAGCGCGTCCGCGTAGACCGCTCTCTCCAGCTGCGGGGTGAACACGTACAGGGCGCCGGTGACCGCGGCGACCACCAGGAAGGGACCCACGAGGATCCCGGCGTAGAAGTGCAGGCGGCGCAGCAGCGGCAGCAGCCAGGCGGTGGTGGGGTGCGGACGAGCCCGCTCGGACGCTCGCGCGTCCAGGGTTGTGGACATGGTGAAGTACCTCTCGACGAAGATGGACCGGTGCCACCCCGGGGACGGTGCGTCCGGGGTGCCATCGGAAATGGACCGCTCAGATCGAGAGGGCGGGCGGTCCTCGTCGGGAGATGACGCGCACCGGTGACCAGGTGCGCGGGGGCAGGAGGTGGGCCTGGGGAACGGGGCGCAGCGGGCGCCACGGCACGAGCACCGCACTCAGCAGCTCCACCGCGGTGAAGATCACGTGCACGGCGGCCGTCACGAGGCGCCACCAGCCGTCCTCGGCGTGGCGCAGGAGCACGAACGTCACGGCGGCGGCCGCCACGTGGGCCCAGAGCATGTGAGCGGTGAGCGCGGCGCCCAGGGTCTCGAGCAGGGTGGGGTCGAGCAGCGAGGGGTCCAGGGCCGCGGTCCCGGCGCCCGACGGCGCGGCGGCGGCCCCCGTGGTCGCGGCCCCCGTGGTCGCCGCACCCGCCCCGTGGAGGTGGTGCGCGTGGGCACCGAGTCCCACCCCGCCGTCGTCGACCGCGGCGGAAGCGTGTCCCCCGGCCGCGAAGACCAGGTGGAACGGGACCTGGCTCGCCAGCACCGCGAGCGCCGTGCGCACCGCACCGAGCCGCCGCCCCGCCAGCAGCACGCACACCACCCCGGCGAGGCAGAGCACGAGCGCCAGCAGCACGGGCTGCAGGGGCGCCGGGTCCATCGCGTGGTGGGACGCCGCGGCGCACAGCGTGCAGACGCCAGCGGCCGCCCAGCCACGGATCAACCGGGCGGGGCGGCTCACGGGGGCGTCGGAGAGCACGGGGAACGGCCGGGGTCAGGCGCGGGGCTGGTGCTCAGTCGTCCACGGCGTCACGGCCGCGGCGCACGATCAGCGGGTCCGGCGGGTAGACCACCGAGGTGTCCTTGTCCTCGTAGTCGAACTGGTTGAGGAAGAAGCGCATGGCGTTGAGCCGCGCCCGCTTCTTGTCGTTGGACTTGATGGTGATCCACGGGGCGTGGTCCGTGTCCGTGCGGCGGAAGGTCTCCTCCTTGGCCACGGTGTAGTCCTCCCAGCGGTCCAGGGAGGCGAGGTCCATGGGCGAGAGCTTCCAGCGGCGCACCGGGTCGATCTGGCGGATCGCGAAGCGGGTGCGCTGCTCGTGCTGGGTCACCGAGAACCAGAACTTGGTGAGGTGGATGCCCGAGTCCACGAGCATCTTCTCGAACACGGGCGCCTGCAGCATGAAGCTCTCGTACTGCTCGTCCGTGCAGAAGCCCATCACGCGCTCCACGTTGCCGCGGTTGTACCAGGAGCGGTCGAAGAGCACGATCTCCCCGTTGGTGGGCAGGTGCTGGATGTAGCGCTGGAAGTACCACTGGCCCTGCTCGCGGTCCGAGGGCTTGTTCAGCGCCACCACGCGGGCCGCGCGGGGGTTCAGGTGCTCGGTGAAGCGCTTGATGGTCCCGCCCTTGCCCGCGGCGTCGCGGCCCTCGAAGACGATCACGTGCTTGAGGTCGTTGTCCTGGCCCCAGTACTGGAACTTCAGCAGCTCGATCTGCAGCTGGTACTTCTCGAGCTCGTAGTCCTCCCGGGACATCCGCTCGTCGTAGGGGTACCCCTCGCGCCAGGTCTCCACGGCGCTTCCACCCGGATCGATCAGGTCCGGGTCCGGCGACTGCCCGTCCCGCACCGTGTAGCCCTGGTCCACGAGCTTGTCGATGAACTCGCGCAGGTTCTCCCGCGCCGGTTCTTGCTGGGCGGTCATGGCGTCCTCCTGGTGACCTGGCGGAGCGAACGTCTCGTTCACTGTTCTCGGTCCCGATCTTAGTTCCCCGCCTCCCCCGACGGCGCACGGGCGCCACCCTGCGAGTGTCCCGCCCCGCGACGTCGTTCCCGCACCCGCGGACACCCCGTGGCACCGCGCCGTCGGGCCCGTGGCTCACTAGAATGGAGGAGCCAGGCACCACCCGGAACCACACAGGAGCACTGAGGTAGACATGCGAATCGGGCTTATGACCAGCGGCGGGGACTGCCCCGGACTCAACGCGGTGATCCGCGGCGCGGTGCTGCACGGCATCAAGTCCTACGACCACGACTTCGTCGGCTTCCGGGACGGCTGGCGCGGCGTGGTGGAGGGCGACATCATGGAGCTGCCCCGCCAGAGCGTCCGCGGTCTCGCGCGCCAGGGCGGCACGATCCTCGGCACCTCGCGCACCAACCCGTTCGACGGCCCCAACGGCGGCCCCGAGAACATCGCGAAGGTGCTGGAGCGCCACCACATCGACGCCGTGGTGGCCATCGGCGGCGAGGGCACCCTGGCCGGGGCCAAGCGCCTCGCGGACGCCGGTCTGCCGGTCGTGGGGGTTCCCAAGACCATCGACAACGACCTCCAGGCCACGGACTACACCTTTGGCTTCGACACCGCCGTCTCGATCGCCACGGACGCCATGGACCGGCTGCGCACCACCGGCGAGTCCCACCACCGCTGCATGGTCGCCGAGGTCATGGGCCGCCACGTGGGCTGGATCGCCCTGCACTCCGGCATGGCCGCCGGCGCCCACGCGATCCTGATCCCGGAGTTCCGCGTGCACATGGAGCAGGTGGCCGAGTGGGTCCGCGAGGTCCACGACCGCGGCCGCTCGCCCCTGGTGGTCGTCGCGGAGGGCTTCGTCCCGGACGACCGGAAGGAGGCCATCGCGGGCAAGGGCACCGAGGCGTCCGGCCGCCCACGGCTCGGCGGCATCGGCGAGTTCGTCACAAAGGAGATCGAGCACATCACGGGCATCGAGACCCGCAACACGATTCTCGGCCACATCCAGCGCGGCGGCGCCCCCACGGGCTTCGACCGGGTCCTCGCCACGCGCCTGGGCATCGGCGCGGTGACCATGGCCACCGAGAAGCAGTGGGGCAAGATGTGCGCCCTGCGCGGCACGGACCTCGTGCGCGTGGAATTCTCCGAGGCCCTCGACGGCCTCAAGGTGGTCCCGCAGGACCGCTACGACGAGGCCAAGGTGCTCTTCGGCCGCTGATTCCGACGACGTCTCACGGGCCGGTCCTCCACGGAGGGCCGGCCCTGCTCGTGTCCGGAGCCCGGGGACACGCAGCCCGCCATTCGGTTTGTCACCGCCCCGCCGGGGTCCATGACGGTGTGCTCAGATGCGCATTCCGCCGCCGCGCGGGCCCCGCATGAGTCCCTGCGCGCGTCCGACCACGGAGCCGGCGTCCGGGGGCACGATCACGGTCTGGGACGCGGCCCACTCCTCGCGGGCCGCCCCGGCAGCGGTGGGCTCCTGGGTGGCGGCCGCACCGGAAAGGTCCGCGGGTTCCGCCTCGCTGCCCTCCGCGCCGTCTGTGGCGGGTGCGACCACGTCGCGCACGGTGAGCACCGCAGCCGGGTCCACCGACCGCTTGAGCACGGCCAGGGCAATGGGCCCGGCCTCGTGGTGCAGCTGCGCCGCTGTCACGCGGCCTACGACCTTGCCGCCCGTCTCCACAGTGGCACCGGCCTCCGGCAGGGTGTGCTGGGAGCCGTCAAGGTCCAGCAGCGTGAGCCGGCGGGGCGGGTGGCCCAGGTTGTGCACGCGGGCCACTGTCTCCTGACCCTTGTAGCAGCCCTTGGACAGGTGCACCGCGGTACGCATCCAGTCGAGCTCGTGGGGGATGCTCTTCTCGTCCGTCTCAGCTCCCCACCGGGGGCGCCACGCCTCGATTCGCAGGGCCTCGGCGGCCCACGATCCGGCGAGGTCGATGCCAGCCTCCCCCAGCGCCGCGACGACCCGCTGCAGCGCGGACATCGGCACCAGGTGCTCGTACCAGGAGCGGTCCTCACCGGGGTGCGCCTCGGTGTCCGCGTACGGGTGGCCGCCGGGGGCCACGCCCGGCCACGGGTCGTGCCACACGAGAACAGCGGGGGCGGCGCCGTCGACGTCGCCCAGGGCCGTGGCGAGCTGCTCGCCGAGATCGCGCGTGGCGGCGAGCACCGCCCAGTCCGCGCTGACGTCCGTGACCGTCACCCGCAGGGCAAAGCGCATGGAGTCCAGCCAGCCGGCCAGTCCCGGGGCCTCGTCCGCCTCCGCGATCAGCCAGGTGGTCTCTCCGTCGTCGAGCACGTGCGGAGCGAACTCCACGCGGCCCTGCACACTGAGGAAGAGAGTCTCGGTGCTCTGCCCGGGCTGCAACCCGGTGAGCACCTGGGAGGAGAGGGTCGTGAGCCAGCTCAACCGGTCCGGCCCGCTCACGGTCACGACGCCGCGCTGGGACTCGTCCACGACCGCCCGGCCGCTCGCGAGGGCCCGCTGCTCCCGCACGGGATCGCCGTAGTGGGCCGCGACCCCCGCATCCAGGCCACCCGCGCCCACGGCTCCGTGGTGCTGCAGGAGTGCGGAGGTGTACGAGGGTGCTGCGTCAGTCACTGTTCTGGATCGACCTGTTCGAGTTTGGTGAGTTCGGCGGACGCGTGCGTGGCCAGTTCGTGCCCCTGGGCGGCCATGTCCCACGCCCACATGAGGTGGTTGTTGACGAGGCCGTAGAGACGGGTGCCGGAGAGGTACTCCTTGGCACCCTGCGCGCGGATCACGGCGTCCGTGGTCAGCTCCACGCGGGGGCCCTTGATCTGGCCGAGGTAGAGCTCGGAGATGCCGCCGGGCTGGGAGATGGTCACGGAGATGTCGAAGCCGCCGTCCGCGTTGCGTAGCTTCTCGACGTCCTCCGCGGAGGTGATGACCGGCACGGGGTCCGGGGGCAGCATGCCGGGGCCGATGTCACCGTCCTCGCGCGGGCGCGCCAGTTCCCAGAAGCCCTGCTCGTAGGTGGCCTCGCGCTGCGGCTCGCCCTCTTCGTCGAGGAGCGTGGTGCGCGCGCGGTAGACCAGGAACGGCAGACCGGTCTGCTCGAACGTGACCCGCTGACGGAAGGCGCGCTGCTCGGCGTCCCCGTAGCCCATGAAGCCGTTGCCCTCCCACGTGCCCAGGAGCCACGCGAAGGGAACGAGTTCGGGTGTCAGATCAGACGGGATCTCGATCGGCACGGCTTACATCTGCCCCTTGAACAGGCTGAAGATGACCTTGAGCGAGATGCCGAGGATGGCCAGACCCGCGAGACCGAGGAGGACGAGGTAGAAGATTTCGAGACCAAGCATGGGCTCACGCTACCACGGCGGCGAGCACCTGACCGGTGAAGACGGCGACCATTCCGAGCAGCGCCACGGGTGTCACGCCCAGGGTGATCATGCCCCTGCGCGGCAGGTTCTCCGGGGCCGCGGAGATCACGCGCGCGCCCGCCACCACGAGGATCAGTGTGAGCGGCGCCCCCACCCCGGCCACGGTGAGCCAGCCGGTCAGCCCCCGCTCGTGGGCAACCCCCGCGAAGGCTATCCAGCCCGAGGACGCCACGGCCGCCAGCACACCCGTCACGGAGGCCAAGGCGGACTCCAGCCGGTACTTGGCACCCTCGCCGCGCACGAGCTCCGCGACGCACGCGGCCATGAAGGACACGCCGATGATCGCGGGAAGCCAGACAAGACGCTGGGAGGGGTAGAGCTGCACGAGCAGGCACGCGAGGGTCCCGGCGGCGGCGATCAGCACGTTGTGGCGGCGTCGCGCCTGGATCCCGGCCGCCGCGGGCCAGCCGAAGCCAATCGTCACAGCCATGCCCACGGACACCACCAGTGGGGCCCACGACCCGAGCACCGCGGCGCCCAGCGCGAGGACGAGCGCCACCACGGCGGCGACAATGATGCGCGCGTACGTCATGTGCGGGGGTCCTTCGGGCCGGGGCGGGTTGCTGTGCTGCACCTCAGCCTAACGGCCTCGCCTCCAGCACCGGGCCAGGCGCCCCGCCCGGACCAACCCGGGTAATCAGGCGGTCGCTGGGGTGGTGGCCGTGGGCAGACCCGGTTCCACGGACCGCACCTCGGCCCGGACGCGGGCCCGCCGGTGCAAGCCACCGGCGACCGGGTGGCACGTGCTACCGCTCCTATACTGGAGCGGTCCTCGGCTGGCCCCGCGCGGGACCGGCCACCCCCGTCCGAGCGGATCCCACCGTGTCCCACATCGCCCTGCTCAGCCCCGCAGCCGACGCCGCGGCGACCGCGCTGCCTGCGCTGGAGCTGCTCTCGCACCGGGTGGACGTCCACCCCCTCGAGGCCACGGGCAGCCTCACCGGCCCGCGCCGCCCGGACGTCGTGGTCCTGGACGGCACGCACAACCTCGTGGCCGCGCGCAACGCGGCCCAGGCGCTGTCCGCCCGCGAGCGCACGCTGCCCGTGCTGCTCGCCGTGACCGAGGGCGGGATGGCGGCCGTGGCGGCGTCGTGGTGCGTGGACGACGTCGTGCTGAGCACCGCCGGTCCCGCCGAGGTCGAGGCGCGGCTGCGGCTCGTGAGCGCCGGGGGCGGGGCGGGCGCCGCCACCCATGACGACAGCGTGATCCGCGCCGGCTCCGTGCTGATCGACGAGGACACTTACACCGTGAAGGTGGGCGGGCGCCCCCTGAACCTCACGTTCAAGGAGTTCGAGCTGCTGAAGTTCCTCGCGCAGAACATGGGCCGGGTCTTCACCCGCCACCAGCTGCTCTCGGAGGTCTGGGGCTACGACTACTACGGGGGCACCCGCACCGTGGACGTCCACGTCCGTCGGCTGCGAGCCAAACTGGGCTCCGACCACGAGCACCTGATCACCACGGTGCGTAACGTGGGCTACAGCTTCGCCGGGGGCCGGGAACAGACCCCCTGACCACGCGAGCCCGCCACAACGAGGAGACAACCATGACCGTGACAGTAACCCCGTACGAGAACGTCCCCGATCCGGAGGACCTCGTTGCCCTCGCCCAGCGGGCCGAGAGCGTGGACGGCGAGCCGCCGTTCTCGGACCAGACTCTCGTGGACCTCCGTTCCGGGCGCGCCGGCGTGAGCTGCGTGACCGCCACGGACGGTGGCACCCTGGTGGGTGCGGCCGTTGTGGTCCCCCAGCCGGACGCCGCCTCCACGTTCACCGTGGAGCTCGTGGTGGACCCCGAGCACCGCAACCGCGGGGTGGCCACGGCCATCGGCGGTCAGCTGCGCGCCATGGTGGACGGCACCGTGGAGGCGTGGGCGCACGGCAACCAGCCCGCCGCCCAGCGCCTCGCGGAGCTCTACAGCCTCAGCCCGGTGCGCGACCTCTACCGCTACAAGCGCGCCGTCGCCGGGGCACAGGACGTTCCCCTGGACGTGACGCTGCCCGACGGCGTGCAGATCCGTCCGTTCGAGGTGGGCAGGGACGAGCAGGCCTGGCTGCGCGTGAACTCGGAGGCCTTCGCCCAGCACCCGGAGCAGGGCCGGCTGACCCTGGGGGACCTGCAGGAGCGGGAGAACGCCCCGTGGTTCGACGCCGCGGGCTTCCTGCTGGCCGTGCGCGCCGAGGACCCGGACACCGTGCTGGGCTTCCACTGGACCAAGGTCCACCCGGCCTCGGGGGACGGTGCCGCGATGGGAGAGGTCTACGCCGTGGGCGTGGCCCCGGAGCAGCAGGGCTCGGGCATGGGCCGCGCGCTCACCGCCGCGGGCATCAACCACCTGGCGGAGCAAGGCTTGGACGAGGTCATGCTGTACGTGGACGCTGAGAACACCTCGGCGGTGGCGCTCTACGAGTCCCTGGGCTTCGAGCGCTGGCACGTGGACGTCATGTACCGCGGCTGAGCGCGGATAGCATCATTACCGAAATCCCCGCCCGCGGCTCGCGGGCGGGGGTGTTGGGTCTCGGACGACGGAGAACGGAACATGGCAAAGAACTCCCCCCCGGGCAAGTACGACATCCTCGCGGCGGGGTGCCTGTGCTGGCGGGTCGTGGACGACGAGCTGCAGGTGCTCGTCATCCACCGCCCCCGCTACGACGACTGGTCCTGGCCCAAGGGCAAGCAGGACGACGGCGAGACCCTCCCCGAGACGGCGGTGCGGGAGCTGCACGAGGAGACCGGGCTGCGGATCTGCCTGGGCGTGCATCTCGCGGACTCCGTCTACAAGGTGCGCCGCAACCTCAAGCTCGTGCGCTACTGGGCCGCGGAGGTCGCCCCCGGCGTCAAGGCCGCGCCGGAGGACGACGAGGTGGACCGCATGGAGTGGGTCACCGCGCAGCGCGCCCGGAAGTGGCTGACGAACAAGGACGACGTCGCTCCCCTGGACGAGCTGGTCCGGCTGCACTCGAGCGGGTCCCTGGCCACCCGCCCGGTGATCGTGATCCGCCATGCCAAGGCCAAGCCGCGCTCCTCGTGGCAGCGCGCCGAGGGGGACCGGCCGCTCGCGGCCACCGGCAAGCGCCAGGCCCTGGCCGTGACCCGGTTGCTCGCGTCGTGGCAGCCCCAGCGCGTGGTCACCTCACCGTGGCTTCGCTGCATGTCCACCGTGGTGCCCTACGCCAAGAAGCACGGCGTGAAGGTCAAGGAGCGGGCCCAGCTCACGGAGGCCACCCACAAGCGGCATCCCAAGCGTGCCGCGATGGTCACCGAGCAGCTCTTCGAGACGGACCGTCCCGTGGTGCTGTGCACCCACCGCCCCGTGCTGCCCACCGTGCTGAGGGTGCTCGGCAGGCACATGCCACCCGCCCTCGCGGAGCAGCTCCCGGACGCGGACCCGTACCTCAGCCCCGGGCAGATGATCGTGCTGCACATGCCCCGCGGCGCGCAGCGCTCCCCCGCCGTGGCCTTCGAGGTCATCTCTCCGTTCGACGACTGACCCGGCCACCGCGGCGTCGTCGTCCTGAAAGGAAACCCATGCCCACCATTCCCACCCCGTACGAGGACCTCCTGCGGGACGTGCTCGAGAACGGGACCCGCAAGACGGACCGCACGGGCACCGGCACGCTGTCCGTTTTCGGGCGCCAGATCCGCTACGACCTCTCCGAGTCCTTCCCTCTGCTGACCACCAAACGGGTGCACTTCAAGTCCGTGGCGCTGGAGCTGCTGTGGTTCCTCTCCGGCTCGTCGAACGTGCGGTGGCTGCAGGAGCGCGGCGTGAGCATCTGGGACGAGTGGGCGGACGAGGACGGTGAGCTCGGCCCCGTCTACGGGGTGCAGTGGCGCAGTTGGCCGGCCGGGCACGGCGAGAGCATCGACCAGATCGCGCGCGTGGTGGAGTCCATCCGCACCACCCCGGACTCCCGCCGCCACCTGGTCACCGCCTGGAACCCGGCGGAGGTGGAGAAGATGGCGCTGCCCCCGTGCCACGCCCTGTTCCAGTTCTACGTGCAGCCCCGCGAAGAGGGCCCGGACGCCCTGAGCTGCCAGCTCTACCAGCGCTCGGCGGACCTGTTTCTGGGCGTGCCGTTCAACATCGCCTCCTACGCGCTGCTCACGGTTATGGTGGCCCAGCAGTGCGACCTGGTGCCCGGCGAGTTCGTGTGGACCGGCGGCGACTGCCACATCTACACCAACCACGTGGAGCAGGTGGCCACTCAGCTCTCCCGTGAGCCCTACCCGTACCCGCGGCTGCGGCTCGCCCGGCGGCCGGAGTCCATCTTCGACTACCGTTACGAGGACTTCGAGGTGCTCGACTACCAGCACCACCCCGGCATCAAGGCACCGGTGGCGGTGTGAGCGCGCACGACACGTCACGGTCGCCCCTGATCGGGGGGATCTGGGCGCAGACGCCGGGCGGGGTGATCGGCGTGGACGGTGGGATCCCGTGGCACCTCCCGGAGGACCTCAAGTTCTTCGCGCGAACCACGATCGGCCACCCCGTGGTCATGGGCCGTCGCACGTGGGAGTCCTTCCCGGAGCGCTTCCGGCCGCTGCCCGGGCGCCCCAACATCGTGGTCACGTCCCGCCCGGAGTCCGTCCCCGCGGACGGCGAGCATGTCTGGGCAGTGGACTCCTACGCCACCGCGCTGCGCCTGGCGGTGTCCCTCACAGAGGATCCCCTGGCAGGGCACGACGGCGCCCGCTCCCCCGGCGGGGGCCGGGTCGCGAAGTCCACGAGCGGCGTCGTCGGCCCCCGCGGCGGTGATGGAGCAGACGCACCCGAACCCGCCCGGGAGATCTGGGTGATCGGGGGGCCGGGCGTGTGGCGCGAGGCCGCCGCGCACCCGGAGCTGCCTCTGACCCGCGTGCTCGTGACCACAGTGGACATGGACGTCCCCGGGGACACCCACGCCCCCGGGCTCGACGACGCGTGGCACCGCACGCAGGTCGAGGGGTGGACTCGGGCCGGCAACGGCACCCGGTTCCGGATCGACGAGTACAACCGCGAGCCCATGGGATAGCGTGATCTTCCACACACCCGAACGATCGGAGGCCCCACCGTGACGAGCGAGAATACCCCGCAGGTCAACCCGAGCCCGCAGCTGCGGATCGTCCCCAACCACGACGCCTCCCGCTACGAGCTGTGGGACGGGGAGCAGTACATCGGCTTCCTGGGCGTGGAGCTGCTGGAGGACGGCACCGTGGACCTGCAGCACACCATCATCTCCGAGCAGTTCGGCCGCCAGGGCTACGCGCGCACGCTCGTGACCCGGGTGCTGGACGACTACCGCGAGCGCGGGGTGAAAGTCCGGGCCACGTGCAGCTACGTCCAGGACTACATGGACCGCTTCCCCGGCTACCGGGACCTGCTGGTCACCAGCCCCGGCCCGGGGGCCCGGGGCTGAGCCGGCGCCGCCGGTAGAGTGGTGGGCATGACTTCACAACCCACCACTGTAGGTATCATCGGGTGGCGCGGCATGGTGGGCTCCGTGCTCATGGACCGGCTGCGCACCGAGAACGACTTCGCGGGCCTGGACCCCGTGTTCTTCTCCACGTCCAACGCCGGGGGCGCCGCGCCCACGGTCGAGGGCGCCGGGGACGCCGGGATTCTGAAGGACGCGTACGACCTCGACGAGCTGGAGAAGCTCCCCGTGGTGGTCACCACGCAGGGCGGAGACTACACCAAGGCCGTACACGGCGACCTGCGCGCCCGCGGCTGGGACGGCATCTGGATCGACGCAGCCTCCACCCTGCGCATGAACGACGACGCCGTGATCGTGCTGGACCCCGTGAACCGGGACGTCATCGACTCTGCCCTGGAGCGCGGTGTGAAGGACTTCGTGGGCGGCAACTGCACGGTCTCGTGCATGCTCATGGGCCTGGGCGGGCTGTTCCGCAACGACCTGGTGGAGTGGGCCACGTCCATGACCTACCAGGCGGCCTCCGGCGGCGGTGCCCGGCACATGCGCGAGGTGATCCAGCAGTTCGGGGACATCCACGGTTCCGTGGCGGACGAGCTGGCAGACCCGGCCTCCGCGATCCTTGAGATCGACCGCGCGGTGCTCGCCAAGCAGCGCAGCGGCGAGCTGGACGCCACCCAGTTCGGGGTGCCGCTCTCCGGGTCGTTGATCCCGTGGATCGACGCCGACCTCGGCAACGGCCAGTCCCGCGAGGAGTGGAAGGCTCAGGCGGAGACCAACAAGATCCTGGGTCGCGGTGCAGACAGCACCATTCCGGTGGACGGGCTGTGCGTGCGGATCGCCGCCATGCGCTCCCACTCGCAGGCACTCACCATCAAGCTGCGGGACGAGGTTCCCGTGGCGGAGATCGAAGGCCTGCTCGACGCGGACAACGAGTGGGCCACCGTGGTGCCCAACACCAAGGAGGACTCCATGCGAGACCTCACCCCCGTGGCAGCCTCCGGCTCTCTGCAGATCCCCGTGGGCCGCATCCGCACCATGAGCATGGGCCCACAGTACGTCTCCGCATTCACCGTGGGCGACCAGCTGCTGTGGGGTGCTGCGGAGCCCGTGCGCCGCATGCTGAAGATCGCGACCGGAACGCTCTGACCCGCCCCGCGCCCGCGACGAGGGCGCTGTGGGCACCTCGGAGTTCCGAGCGGCGCCAGCACCGGGGCCGGGGGCGTCGACGAGCGCCACGGCGTCGAGACGGCGTCGTCAGGCGAGGAGCTAGGAGGCTTCTGGGGTCTCGGCACGCAGGTGCCGGGGCCCCTGCTTCTGTGTGCGGGGCCTGTCACGGGCCCGGCGGTAGCGCCGCTCCGCGACCAGGTTGGTCCACCACCGCCACACGCGCAGGGCCGCGCGCTTGATGCGCAGGTTGAGGCGGTGCGCCCACTCGAACTCGGTGCCCCAGATCCCGATCCCCAGGAAGATGGACAACCATCCCGGGCCGGGGGTCACGAGCATCACGATCCCGGCGAGCACGAACACCGTGCCGAGCACGATCACCGTGGCCTTGTGGAGCACCCGCAGAGCGGGGTGCCGGTCCGAGGCCACGCGCATCCGCAGCACGAACTGGTGGACGAGACCGCCCTGCTCGCCGCGTTCGATCTCCTCGTGCAGCCCGGAGCTCACGGCCGGCCCACCGGCGTCACAGGGACAGCCCGAGCAGCACGGGCTCAGGCACCAGGGTGATCCCGAAGACCTCGGCCACCCCGCGCTGCACGGTGCGGGCCACGGCGGCGACCTCCTCCCCCGTGGCGGAGCCCCGGTTGGTCACCGCGAGCGTGTGCTTCGTGGACAGCGAGGCCCGGCCCCCCGCCACGGCAGCGCCGTCCAGGTCCAGCAGCTCGTTGCGGGTTCCCGGCAGGCCGAAGCCCTTGCCGAAGCCCGCGTGGTCGATCAGCCATGCCGCCGAGAACTTCACCGCACCGGGCACCTCGTGGCCCCGGGCGTCCAGCACGGGGTAGCGCGGGGCGTCCGCGGGGATCCGGTCGGTCAGTTCTTCCTGCGCCACCACGGGGTTCGTGAAGAACGACCCGGTGCTGAAGGTGTCCCGGTCCTCGGGGTCCAGGACCATGCCCTTGCTCGCGCGCAGCCGCAGGACGGTCTCGCGCACAAGCTCCAGCGGTGCGCACTGCCCCGCCTCCACACCGAGGGCGGTCGCTAGCTGCGCGTAGCGCACAGGCAACGACTCGTCCTGCCGCCGCAGCCGGAACGTCACGGACAGCACCACGTAGCGGGGGGACCCCGCGTTCATGCTGCGCTTGAGCGCCGAGTCGCGGTAGGAGAACTCGAGCTCCTCGAAGCCGAAGGTGCGCTCGCGCCGCTCCTCGCGGTCCCACGTGCGCACTCTCTCGATGGTCTGGGAGACCTCTGCGCCGTACGCGCCCACGTTCTGCACGGGGGTTGCGCCCGCGGTGCCGGGGATCCCCGCGAGGGTCTCCAGTCCGGCGAGCCCCTGCGCCACGGTCTCGCGCACGACGTCGTCCCACGGGTGCCCCGCGGCAACCTCCACGAGCACCTGGCTGTCAGCTTCGTCGACGACGACGACGCCGCGCGAGGCCACGTGCACGACCATCCCCTCGAAGGGCTGCTCGCAGGCCAGGATGTTGGACCCGCCGCCCACGAGAAGCACGTGTTGCGCGGCGTCGTCGGCGGCCGCAACCGCGGACAGCAGCTCCTCCTCGGAGCCCGCCTCCACGAGTGCTGCGGCGGGTCCGCCCACGGCGGTGGTCGTGAGGTCGGACAGGCGCAGAGCATTCATGAAAGCAACTCTATCCGGGGAACCTCACGACCGCCTGGGCCTTCACGAGGACCTTGAGTGGCTTCGCGGTGGCGGGGTCCGCGTCCGGCTCCGAGAGGTCCGGTGCGGTGACGGTGAGGTCCACGCGGGCGGTGCGGGCCTCGGCGTCGACGGCCCCCACCACGCCGCTCACGGTGAGTGCCGTGCTCGGGGTGACGGTGGTGTCGAACGCGTTGGGGACCACCACGGGCTTGGTGAAGCGGGTCTGGTAGTCCACTACGGCCCCGGCGTCACCCGCCCACTCGGTGACGAGACCCACCGCGGCACCCATGGTGAACATGCCGTGGGCGATCACGTTGGGCAGACCCACGGAGCGCGCGAACTCCTCGTTCCAGTGGATGGGGTTCCGGTCCCCGGACGCCCCGGCGTAGGCCACGAGGTCCGCGCGGGACACCCTCACGGTGCGCTCCCCCACGGACTGGCCCTTCTCGACGCTCTCGAACTCCACGTTCACTGCTCCTCACCCCGCACCAGCAGGGACGACACGGTGGTGGCAACCTTCTCACCGGCCACGGTGGTGACCTCCACGCGGGAGGTGACCATGGCCCCGCCGCCCAGCGGGCGCACGGCGTCCACGGTCACGGCGGCGGTCAGCTCGTCCCCCGCGACGATCGGGCGGTGGTGCGTGAAGCGCTGATCCGCGTGCACCACGCGGGAGAAGTCGATCCCGGCCTCGGGGTCGTTGACCAGGGCGGCGTCCGCCTTCTGGGAGACGACGATCGCGAACGTGGGCGGCGCCACGAGGTCCGCGTACCCGGCGGCCTGTGCCGCGGCGACGTCGTGGTGGGCGGGGTCCGTGGCCTTCACGGCCGCGGCGAACTCACGGATCTTCTCGCGACCCACCTGGTACGGGGCGATGGACGGGTAGGTCCTGCCCACCACGTCTGCGGATACGGCCATCTTCTCCTCGATTCCTCACGGGGTTTCCGGGGCCCAGCCTATCCGGTGGGCTGGACGGGTCTCGGGTCCCGGTCTCGGGTCGCGACGGCGCCCGGGGACGTTCGCGATCCGGGAGCGTCCGCGCCCCGGGGCACCCCGCAGCATCGGCAGCCCCGGGCGCTCCGCAACCCAAGAGCCCGGCAACCCAGAGTGCTCGCAGCCCAGGGGCTCCCGTCCCGGGACGTCCGGTGCTCAGGCGGCGCGGCCGGTCCCCTCCACGGGGTGCGCGGTGTAGAGCTGCCCGCTCCAGCCCACGTTGCGGCGGGAAGCCACCTCGTACCCGCTCGCGGCCAGCAGCTCGCGGAACCGCTCGTCGGTGCGCGCCCCGCTGCCGGTGAGGGCGAAGTCGACGACGCCGTGCGCCACGTCGTGCTCCTCCGCGCCCACGGGATCGAGCATCTCGTCCATCACGTACAGCCCCGCCGCGGGCCGCAGGGCCTCCAGCAGCCGCTGCGCGCGCTCGTCCGTGCGGCGGGTGAGCTCCATGGCCAGGACCACCGCGTCGAAGGGCTCGCCCGGCGCGCCGGGTGCGCCGTCGGCGTCGCCGCCCGCGGACCGCGGGTTGTCGCCGTGCCGTCCGTGGTCGCCGTGGGCATCGGGTGTCCCGTCGCTCGGCAGGGGCGCGTGGTCGATCCGGGGGTGGGCCGCGTGCCGACGGCGCAGCACCTCCAGCTCGGCGGGCTCTGCGAGCACCGTGACGTGCAGCCCGGGCTGCTCCCGCACGAAGAGCTCCGCGAGCCCGCCCGCCGCGGGACCGGCCACGGCCAGCGTGCGGCACTGCGCGAGGGGCAGCATGCCCGCCAGGGTGGGGCCGTAGTAGTCGGCGAACTCCTCCGCCTCCTCCTGCTGCCCCGCCACGAGGTCCGGGCGGGACGCCAGGTCCGCGCGGGTCCGCGCCCGGGCCGAGCGGGCGCCGTCGCCCCCGCGGACGGCCGCGAGCAGCGAGAGACCGGCCGTGATCTCCTCCCAGGCCTCCGCGCCGTCCAGGTCCAGGTCCTCGCCCAGGTGCTCGTCGAGCAGCTCCCGTCCGAGCTCCCGCAGGCCGTACGCCGCAGGGGTGCCGTGCGCCTCCAGGACGTCGTGGACCACGAGGTACGGCAGCAGCCGCTCCAGCCCCTCCATGGGGACCTCCAGGGCGTCAGCCAGGTCCGTGGCGGTACGCGGTCCGTCGGCGAGGGCGTCCGGGATCCCGAGGGTCACGGCGGTGCGGATCGCGAAGGCGGGGAGCACTCTGGTGAGGGCTTCCAGGCGCTCGTGCAGCGCGTGGCCGGCCTCGGACTGCGGAATCTCCGGATCCGCCGCGGAGACCGCCGTGGGCTGGCGCTTCCAGTACCCCGTGACCTCCATCTGCTCGCGGCCCAGACCCTTCTCGTTGCGCAGCCAGCGGCGGATGGGGGTGAGCGTGGTCGCCTCGCCCGCCACCCACGCGAACGGGGTGCCGGGCCACCACTCGGTGCTCGTGAGCGCGTCCTGGAGCACCGTGGTGGTGCCGGGCTCGGCCCCGTGGCGCGAGAGCCACGTCAGCTCCACGCCCTCGGGCACCGTGAGCTCCTGGCGGTGGCTCGGACTGGCCACCTCGATGAACACCTTGCCGCGCTCCCCCGCGGGCCACTCCTCGAGCCAGCGCGCAATGGCCGGCAGGGCCGTCTCGTCCCCGGCCACGAGCGTCCAGTCGGCCCCCACGGGGTGCGAGCCGGAGGACTTGGGCCCGGCCACCGGGATCCGCTCCCCCGGAACGACCCGCCGCGCCCACGTGGTCGCCATGCCCACGCCGTGCACCACGAAGTCCACGTCCAGCTCGCCGGCCTCCGGATCCCAGCGGCGGACCGTGTACGTGCGGGGCACCAGGCGCTCGTCCCGCGGCCAGATGACCGTGCCGTCCGCCTGCTCGGGGATCAGCGGCTCGGTGAGCGAGGGGTGCGTGAGGAAGATCTTGAACTCGTCGTCGAAGCCGTCCGAGCGGAACGCGTTGACGGGCATGCCGTTGGGGGCGGTGTGCGCCCGCAACCCCTCCCCGCCCAGGGTGACCCTGCGCATCCCGGGCGTCACGTCCCGGACCCGCAGCACCTCCAGCTCGCGCACGGTGATGGGGTAGATCTCGGTCCGCCTCATGCTCTGGGCCATGCCCACTCCTCTCGGCCGGGGCTCACGGGCGCCCGGCGACGTCGTCGTCCTCGTCCTCGTCGCACGGCATCTCGCGGCGGCCGGAACGAGAAAAGGCGCCGCTCCCCGAGGGGAACGGCGCCTGAACGGTAGCGGTGGACGGGCTCGATCCGTCGACCTCACGATTATGAGTCGTGCGCTCTAACCAGCTGAGCTACACCGCCACATCATGGATGAAACCCGCGATCCACGAGGAACCGCAGGTTGTCATCATGAGAGCCCCGACCGGGAATCGATCCCGGGACCTCCATCTTACCAAGATGGCGCTCTACCACTGAGCTATCGGGGCAACGCGGAATACTCTAACAGGATCAGGGCCCCGCGCAAAAATCGGCCCCGGGCCGCCGGATGCGCGCCCAGACGGCGACGCCGCCGGTCGCCTCGGTGGCCTCTCGAGCAGTGCTCCGGAACAGCACACGGCCCCCGCTTCACAGTGAAACGGGGGCCGTGTGGTGGCTCAGAGGGGCTCAGCGGCCGGAGTAGCCGCCGTTGTTCTTGCCGTAGCTCTTCTTGCGGGGACGGTCCTGGTAGGAGGAGCCGCCGCCGCGCGGGCGACCGCCGCGGTCGTCACGGTAGCCACCGCGGTCCTCGCGGTAGCCCCCTCGGTCACCACGGTCGTCCCGGTACCCGCCGCGGTCGCCGCGGTCGTCCCGGGATCCGCCCCGGTCACCGCGGTAGCCACCACGGTCGTTGCGGGGTGCACGGTCACGGTCGCCGCCGCGGAAGCGGTTGCCACCGCCGCCGCTGCGGGCGCCACCCGGTCCGCGGTCCTCCTGGATGCGGATGGGTGCACCGTTGATCTGGGTGTTGGAGAGCTTGTCCAGCGTGCCCGCCGGCAGGTTCTCGGGCAGGCCCACGAGGGTGAACGTGGGGCGGATGTCGATCGCGCCGATCTGCGAGCCGTTCAGCCCGCCCTCGTGCGTGAGCGCACCCACCACGGAGCCGGGCACCACGCGGTCGCGGTGACCCACGGCGAGCTTGTACGTGCGCATGCCGGCCTCCTCGCCCGGGGCGCGGCGGTTGCGGGGCCCGCCGCCGTCCTGACGGTCACGGTCCCGGTCGCGCTTGCGCTGGGGCACCTCCGGCAGGTCCTGCACGAGGAACGGACGGCCGTTCTGCGCGATCACGGCGAGTGCGGCCGCAATCTCCACCGCGTCGACGTCGTGCTCGGACTCGTAGCGCTCCACCAGCTCGCGGAACAGCGTGAGGTCCTCGGACTCGATGGTCTCCTCGATCTGCTGCGCGAAGTTGTCCTTGCGGGTCTGGTTCACCTCGTCCGTGGACGGGACGCGCATCTGCTCGACCGGCTGGCGCGTGGCCTTCTCGATGGCGCGCAGCAGGTACTTCTCGCGCGGCGTCATGAACAGGATCGCCTCGCCCTTGCGACCGGCGCGGCCCGTGCGGCCGATGCGGTGCACGTAGGACTCGGTGTCGTGGGGGATGTCGTAGTTGACCACCAGGGAGATCCGCTCCACGTCCAGGCCGCGGGCGGCCACGTCCGTGGCGACGAGGATGTCGATCTTGCCCTCGCGCAGGGAGTCCACCGTGCGCTCGCGCAGGTTCTGGGGGATGTCGCCGTTGATCGCCGCGGCCGTGTAGCCGCGCGCCTTGAGCTTGTCCGCGATCTCCTCGGTGGCCGCCTTGGTGCGCACGAAGACGATCACGCCGTCGTAGTCCTCGACCTCCAGCACGCGGGTCATGGCGTCCAGCTTGTGGGGGCCCATGACCTGCATGTAGCGCTGGCGGGTGTTGGTGCCCGTGGTGGTCTTCGCCTTGACGGTGATCTCCTGCGGGTCACGCAGGTACTGCTGCGCGATGCGGCGGATCGCCTTGGGCATGGTGGCGGAGAACAGCGCCACCTGCTTCTCGGTGGGGGTCTGCGCGAGGATCTTCTCGACGTCCTCGGAGAAGCCCATGCGCAGCATCTCGTCCGCCTCGTCCAGCACCACGTAGGCGATGTCGTCGAGCTTCAGGGAGCCCTTGGAGAGGTGGTCGATCACGCGCCCGGGCGTGCCCACGACCACCTGCGCGCCGCGCTTGAGCCCGGCCAGCTGGGGTCCGTAGGAGGAGCCGCCGTAGACGGGCAGCACGGTGAAGTCGTCCAGGTGGGTGGCGTAGGAGCCGAAGGCCTCCGCGACCTGCAGGGCGAGCTCACGGGTGGGGGCCAGCACGAGCACGCGGGTGCTGCGCTGCGGGCCGTGCAGGTCCGAGAGCTCCGCGAGCTTGGACAGCGCCGGGACCGCGAACGCGGCGGTCTTGCCGGTGCCGGTCTGGGCGAGGCCGACGACGTCGCGGCCGCTGAGCAGCGCGGGGATCGTGGCCGCCTGGATGGGTGAGGGGTACTCGTAGCCGACCTCGTCGAGGGCGGCCAGCACGCGCCCGTCCACGCCGAGCTCGGCGAAGGTGGGCAGCTGGGGCTCGTCGGAGGAGTCCTTGGCGGGTGCCTGGGCGTCCTTCTCCGGCTCGCCCTGGGTCTTTGCGTCCTGGCTCTTCGCGTCCCGGGTCTCGACGTCCTGGGTCTTGACCTCGCGGGTCTCGACGTCGTGGTTCACGGGGGCGTCGGTGACGGCGGGTGCCTGCTCTGCAGCGTCGGCGACGTCGCCCGGCTCGGTGGCCGGCGCGGCGTCCGCAACGGCGGCGGCGTCGTCCTCGGTCACGATCCGGGTCTCGCCCGGCTCGCTCGCGGGGGCCACGGTGTGGGCGTTCGTGTGGTCGTCGGGGGTGGATTCAGTGGGCACGGAAGAACCTCGCTTCGGTGGAATGGAGTGACTGGCACCGGTGCGAGCGGAACGACCGCTGATGTCCAGGACCGACGTGCCGGTAACGGCGAAACGGTGCTGCAAGGACAGAGAACCGGGATGATGAACCCCCATCCTATCGCACGGCGGTCACGCCTCACGACGATTCGCGGGCCACCACGATGTTCGCCTCGTCACTGACCACGGTGTAGCGGTGCCCGTAGACGTCCTGCGCGTACCCGGCCACGTCCTGCGGCGGCGTGGTCCCCCACGTGCCTCCGGAGCGGTCCACCACCACGTACTCCGGAGCGGGATCCTCGCCGTTGCCGATCCAGTGCACGCGCGTACGGCTGACCAGCGCGTTCATCAGGGAGAGGTCCGTGGCCACGCTCGCGCCCTCCGGGATCTCCGCGACCGCCGCGGCCTTGACGTCCCCGCGCGGGTCCGGCTGCCACGCGGCGGGCGTGACCAGCTGCGCGAGCGGCTGCATCGTCCCCACCACCAGCGCGATCACGAGCGCCGCCCACGGCGCCCCGGCCGCCAGGACGGTGAGCACCGGCGCCTCGAACCGCGCGGACGGCGAGGTGGGCGCAGTGCCGCCCGTGCGGCGTCGGGCACGGTCCGCGTCCCCGCGCAGCCGGGCGACCGCGTCCACGAGCGCCACGAAGACCACGGGCATCAGCACGGCACTGTAGTGCCAGCCCGGACCCCAGTAGCCGTCGTTGGGCGAGAGCATGCGCCAGAGCAGGGTGGGCAGCGCCACGAGCAGCACGGGCGAGCGCACCGCCACCACCGCACCGCTCAGCAGCACGAGCAACCACGTGACGAGCTTGCGCACCGGGACCACCAGCAGGATCACGGCGGACGCGGGATCCCGCAGGAAGCCGGCCGGGTCCAGCTTGTCCGCGTAGGCGAACTCCCCCGCCGGGTTCAGCGCCGGCAGCACAACACCCACCGCGAGCGCGGACACCCCCATGCCCCACACGGCGAGCACCGCGCCCCACAGGAGCACGGGATCGCGCCGCAGGCCGCGCAGGTCGCTGCGCCACTGGGCGCGGTCGAGGACGACGACGCCGCTTCCCCGGTTTTCGACGCTGCCCCCGGTGCGTCCCAGGGTTTCTGCCGGTCCTGTGGTTCCTGTGGTCCCCGGAGTTCCCGGAGTTCCCGGGCCGCCGGGGACCGCCGCGTCCGGCTGCCGCAGCGCGGCGGTGAGGCCTGCCAGGCGGCGTCGTGCCTCCGGAGCCCACCGCCGGGCGAACGGGAGCACCGCGCGGCCCACCAGCAGGGTGCCGATCACCGCGACCGTGATCCCCAGGTCCTCCTTGACCAGGGCGAGGGGAGCGGCCCACAGCGCGGTCGCACCCCACCTGCCCTCCCGCCACGCACTCAGGGAGAGCGCGAGCAGCGGCACGGCCAGGGCGATCTCGTGGAACTGGACGGCCACGGCGTTCTGCAGTCCGAAGCTCAGTGCGCAGGCCGCCCCCACGGCGGCTGCTGGGGCCGCGCGCAGCACCCGGGTGGCGCAACGGGTGACCACCGCCGTCGCAATGCCAAACAGCACGTCCTGCACGAGCATCAGCGTCAGGGCGGAGGGGAAGAGCTTGTAGACGGGGGCCAGCACGATCAGCAGCGGGTGGAAGTGGTCGCCCAGCAGGTTGAAGCCGTGGCCCTTGAGGTCCACCTCGGGGCCGCGGCCGGAGGCGTAGGAGGAGAGCAGCTGCGTGAAGATTGCGTTGTCCCACGACGGCACCTCCCAGTTGATCCACTGGCTCCAGGACAGCGCGCAGTACAGGGCCGTCGCGAGCACGCCCACCAGGGCGGGGAGCCAGCGGGCGGACCCGGTGGGTTGCAGGGGGGATGTGCGCTGCGGGGTCACCGGTTCTCCGTCCGGGATCTGTGCGGTACCGCTGGGGTGCGGTGTTGGGGATGGCAGTTGCTGAGAGGGCGTTGCTGGTGGCGGAGCGTCATGGGAGTCGGTGCGGCGCCGGACCGGTGCACGGGTCGGGCGGTGGGGCCTCCCCCGGTCAAGGTACCGCGCGGTCGTCGAACCGTCGCTGCTGCTGCCGGACGTGTCGAGCGGCTTCCCGTGCCGCCGGGACGGCGCGGTGTGCGTGTCGGAGGGCGGTGGGATTCTGGGGTCATGACGACGCACGTGAGCACCAGGGCCGCCCGGAGGACGACGGCGCGCGCCGGAGTTCCCGAGGAACCTGCCGCCACCGCGCGCTGGACGCCGGCCGCACCGGTGCACCTGGCCCAGACCCTGCGTGTGCTCGCGCGCGGGGCGGAGGACCCCACCGTGCGCGTGCTCGGAGAGGACTGCGTGTGGATCACGGCCCGGTGGAAGGGGCTGCCGGTCAGTGCACGCTTCTCCCGGGTACCGCAGGAGCGCGAGACGAAGCCGCTCGAGCGGGACGTGCTGGCGGAAGCCTGGGGACCAGGGGCGCTCGCATGGCTGCCGAACGCACCTCGCTGGGTGGGAGCCGCCGACGACTGGACGGCGTTCGAGTCCTCCCCCGCGTACGGGCAGCTGCCCGCATCCCTGACCCGGGCCCGGCACGAGCACCCAGGGCTGCGGCTGCCGGCCACCGGCACTGTGCTGGACCGCGCCGTCGTGTCCGTGCTGGAGCAGCGGGTCACGGCCATCGAGGCAGTGCGCGCGCACAGGGCTCTGCTGCGCTGGGTGGGCGAGGACGCCCCCGGACCCGCCCCGCACGGGATGCGCGTGCCGCCGAGTGCGCAGCAGTGGCGCCGCGTCCCCTCCTGGCAGTGGCACCGGGCCGGCGTGGACCCGGCGCGCTCAGCGACCGTGATGCGCGTGGTCCACCGGGCTTCGGCGCTGGAGCGGCTGGCGGAGCACACGGATCCGGCGCGGGTGAGGCAGGCGCTGCAGTCGATCGACGGGATCGGGCCGTGGACGGCTGCAGAGATCACCCAGTGCACCCACGCGGATCCGGACGGAGTGAGCGTGTACGACTACCACCTGGCGGACTACGTGTGCTGGTTCTTCGACGGTGCCCCGGGATCCGATGCCCGCATGCTCGAGCTGCTCGAGCCGTGGCGCGGCCACCGCCAGCGCGTGGTGCGACTCATCAAGGCCAGCGGCCACCGCAAGCCGTCGTTCGGACCCCGGATGACCCCGGCGGACCATCGCCACCACTGAGGCCACCGCCACTGGGATGGTTGAGGTATGGCTGTCCTGCCTGGCGACGCCTGCGGATCCGGCGCAGACTACGGAACATGTCACAGCACACCATTCCAGAACCCCACGCCAAGGCCTCCGGCGAAAGGCTCAACAAGCTGCGCGCAGGCGTCCTGGGAGCGAACGACGGCATCGTCTCGGTGGCCGCCACCGTGGTGGGCGTGGCCGGTGCCACCGTCTCAACCGGGCCCATCCTCGTCGCCGGAACCGCCGCCGTGATCGGTGGTGCGCTCTCCATGGCCCTGGGCGAGTACGTCTCGGTGTCGAGCCAGAAGGACTCCGAGGAGGCGCTGATCGAGAGGGAGAAGTGGGAGCTGCGTGAGATGCCCGATGCCGAGCTGGAGGAGCTCGAGGAGCTCTACCGCGAGCGCGGCCTTAGCCAGGCCACGGCGCACCAGGTGGCGCTCGAACTCACCGAGAAGGACGCACTGAAGGCCCACCTGGATGCGGAGCTCGGCATCAACGAGGACGACATCGCCAACCCGTGGGCCGCCGCCATCTCCTCCGCGCTCTCGTTCTTCGTCGGCTCGCTGCTTCCGGTGCTCGCGATCCTCCTCCCGCCACCCGAGTGGCGGATTCCCGTCACCTTCGTGGCGGTGCTCATCGCCCTGGCCCTCACGGGAACCCTGGGGGCGCGCCTCGGCGAGACCCCGCACGTTGCCCGCGCCGCCACGCGCGTGGTCGTGGGTGGCGCCATCGCCCTGGCCGTCACGTTCCTGATCGGCTCCCTGCTGGGCGTCTCCGCCGCGTGACGCACCCCGCCTGAACACAGAACGAGGGCGGCTCCCCAATGGGGAGCCGCCCTCGTTCGTGTCCTTCACGGGCTCGGTGTGGCCCGCTCATGTGCTGCGGCAGGGCCACGAACCGGCCGATGCCGGAGACCTGCCAGCGCGGGGAACTGTCAGTTCTGAGGCGCCTCGGGCTCTGCTCCGCCCTCGGCGGCCTGCTTGGCCACCTCGGCACGGACCTCGTCCATGTCAAGGTTCTTGACCGCCCCGATGACCTCCTCCAGGGAGGACGCCGGAAGCGCTCCGGGCTGGGAGAAGACGAGGATGCCCTCGCGGAACGCCATGAGGGTGGGGATCGAGGAGATCTGGGCGGCTGCAGCCAGGCCCTGCTCCGCCTCGGTGTCCACCTTGCCGAACACGATCTCCGGGTTCTTCTCGGAGGCCGTCTCGTAGGTGGGCGCAAACTGCTTGCACGGTCCGCACCAGTCTGCCCACCAGTCCAGCAACACGATGTCGTTGTCAGAAATGGTCTGGCCCAGGGTGTCCTGGGTGATCTCTACAGTAGCCATGCGTCCACGATAGGACGCCGCCTCCCCAGCACTCCAGACCGTTCACTGCCGGCTCAAGGACCCCCGGTGGGGCCGCCGCGAGCAGGCGGGGCGACGTCGTCGTCCCCGCCACCTGGCGAGGCCACGGTGCGCGCGGCGACGAGCGAAGATGCGGCGGGTGCGCACCCGCCGAGATGCCGGTGCGTGCAACCCCGGGCGACGCCGCGTTGTCACGGTCCCTGGGGCTGGACCCGGTTATACGAAAGGAGCCTTCCCGGACCTCTCGGTCCGGGGAGGCTCCTTCANGCTCCTTCACTCTTGCCGGTGTCACGCACGCCGGCGGCGGTGGCAGGTGAGGGATTCGAACCCCCGTAGGCGTTGCCAGCTGATTTACAGTCAGCCCCCTTTGGCCGCTCGGGTAACCTGCCGAGGCATCCAACGCACACGTACTGTGTGCGACGAAGCACCTCAACAGTACACGGTGAGCCTTTGGGCCCCAAAATCGTCGCCAGGAGGAAAACACCATGCAGAACAGCACATCAACCACCCGCGCTGTTGTGCTCGGCGGTGGCGGAACGGCAGGTATCGCCTGGGAGAGCGGTCTCCTCGCGGGTCTCCTGGATTCTGGGGTGGACCTCGGGGCCGCGGACCTCGTAGTGGGTACGTCTGCGGGGTCTGTCGTGGCGGTGCAGCTGCGCGCCAACGCCCTCACCACGCATTTCCCGCGCACGGAGTCTCCCCAGGCCAGCGCGGACGCGCAGGGACCCGTCTCCTCACCGGCCGCACCGCCGTTCGACGCTGAGAAGTTCGTGCAGCTGATGGGAACGGCTGCCGAGAGCGCCACGGGTCCGCAGGATGCCCGCGCGCGGCTCGGGGCGCGGGCGACGGCATCGACCGCGGTCATGACCGAGGAGGCGTGGCTCGCGCGCATCGGTCACACGCTGCCGCGCGACTGGCCGACGGGCGAGCTTGCACTCACCGCCGTGGACAGCGCGGACGGCGCCTTCACGGTCTTCAATGCCCGCAGCAGCGTGCTCCTGGAAAAGGCCGTGGCGGCAAGCTGCACGGTTCCCACGGTGTTCCCCCTGGTGCACATCGACGGCCACGCCTACATGGACGGTGGGATGCGCTCCGCAACCAACGCGGACCTCGCGGCCGGACACGACAAGGTGCTGGTGATCTCGTGCAACCCCGAACCGCGCACGAGCCCCTTCGGACCCACCCTGGACGAGTCGCTGCTGCTGATCGAGGAGACCGGCGACGCGTTCCACATCACCGCAGACGGCGCCAGCCGCGCGGCGTTCGGCAGGAATCCCCTGGATCCTGCGCGTCGGATACCCTCGTTCGAAGCCGGTCTCGCACAGGCGGAACAGCTCGCGGACCGCGTCAAGGAGTTCTGGAGCGCGTGAGCACGCGGTGCCCGTGTTCCGGGGACGGCACCCCAGCAACCAAGGAGTGGACAGTGGCATCGGAATCATCGTTCGACGTGGTCAGCAAGGTCGACAAGCAGGAGGTCTCCAACGCCCTGAACCAGGCGCAGAAGGAGGTCTCCCAGCGCTACGACTTCCGCGGCGTGGGCGCGGACATCGACTTCTCCGGGGAGAAGATCCTCATCAAAGCCAACTCGCAGGAGCGCGCGGAGGCCGTGCTGGACGTCTTCCAGTCCAAGCTGGTCAAGCGTGGCATCTCGCTGAAGTCCTTGGACTCCGGTGAGCCCTACGCCTCCGGCAAGGAGTACCGCATCGAGTCCACCGTCAAGGAGGGCATCGCCCAGGACCAGGCCAAGAAGATCACCAAGCTGATCCGGGACGAGGGTCCCAAGGGTGTGAAGGCCACCATCCAGGGCGACGAGCTGCGCGTCTCCTCGAAGTCTCGCGACGACCTGCAGGAGATCATCTCGCTGCTCAAGGGCTCGGACCTGGAGGTCGACCTGCAGTTCGTGAACTACCGCTGATCCCGGCCGCCGGAATGCTTCCGGCGCCGCTCGTGGACGAGTAGAACGGGACGGACGCCGCCACCCAGCCCGGGCGGGGGCGTCCGTCCCCTCGTGTCAGCGGTTGCCGTAGAAGCCGCCGGAGCGCGCCATGTTCTCCAGCCGCGCCACGCGGTCGTCGGTGCTCGGGTGGGTGCGGAACAGTCCGGAGACCGCCCCGCCGCGGAACGGGTTGGCGATCATCAGGTGGGAGGTGTTCACGAGCCTCTGGTCCTGCGGGTCCATGGGCCTCTGGTTCGCCCCGCCCTCGATCTTGCGCAGTGCCGAGGCCAGGGCCAGCGGGTCCCCGGTGAGCTTGGAGCCGTCCTCGTCCGCGTCGTACTCGCGTGTGCGGGAGATGGCCAGCTGGATGACCGAGGCGGCCAGCGGTGCCAGGAACGCCATGAGCAGACCCACCAGCATGTTGCCGCCGCCGCGGTTGTCGTTGCCGCGCCCGCCGAACAGGGCCGCGAACTGCAGCATCTGCGCAGCGGAGGTGATCAGCCCGGCCACGGCTGCCGCCACTGACGAGGTGAGGATGTCCCTGTTGTAGACGTGCATCAGCTCGTGGCCCAGCACGGCGCGCAGCTCGCGCTCGTCGAGCATCTGCAGGATCCCCTCGGTGCAGCACACCGCCGCGTGCTCCGGGTTGCGTCCTGTGGCGAACGCGTTGGGGCTCATGGTCGGGGCGATGTAGAGCCGCGGCATGGGCTGCCCGGCCGCCTGCGAGAGCTCGTGCACGATCCGGTACATGGCGGGCGCCTGTTGCGGGCTCACGGGGACCGCGCGCATGGATGCCAGCGCCAGCTTGTCCGAGTTCCAGTAGCTGTAGGCCGTGCCGGCCAGGCCGATCACCCCGAACAGGATGATGAAGAATGAGCTGCGCGTGGCGCCGGCGATGACCCAGCCGATCCCGAGCAGCACCGCCCACATCCCGCCCAGCAGTAGTGCGGTCTTCACGCCGTTGTAGTGCCGGTGCATCAGTGGTCTCCTCCGGGGCTCGCGCCCGTGGGTCGTGTCGGTTCGTGTGCGCTTCCGTGCCCGGTGGCGGGTTCGTGGTGCGGCCCGAGGGCGACGACGCCGCGCCGCCCGTCGCCGTTCGCCCGGCCCATCACAATGGCAGGCAGAGGACGATGTCGCCGAGGACCAGCGAGATGGTGCAGTCGCTGGGCGAGGGGCTCGGGTTAGGTTCCCCGGGCCTGGGATCGGTGCTCGGAACCACCGTGACCTGCGACTCGCCGCTCGGCAGCGGATCACCGGTCTGGACGGGGTCCGGCGACACCGCCGGGGAGGGCTCCCCCACCGGCTCACTCGGATGCGGGTTCTGCGGATTCAACGGGATCTGCGGATCGGGAAGCAGCGTGGTGCCGGGGAGTTCCGAGAGGCCCGCACCGGGGGGATTGATGACGATCGGCAGGGACGGCTCGGCCGCCGGACGCTGCGGTGCGGCGTCGTCGACGTCCTGCACGGCTCCCGCGTCCTGGTCGGTTCCGGCACCCTCCGCCTGCTGCGCGGCCGCGGCGTCGTCGTCACCGGCGTCTGCACCGGCCGCACCCTGGGCCTCCGCAGCGCCCGCCGGGCGGTCCCCGCTGGCCGGTGACCGCCCACCCCCGGGCGCCACCCCGTCACCCGCGGTGGCATCGAGTCCCTGCGTGGGTTCGGCGGCCACGGAGACCGCGTCCCCTCCGCCCGAGTTGGTCGCGGCCACGATCCCCACGGCCGCGGCGGCAGCGACGAGGACGGCCGTGGCCGCGACGGCGAGCCCGGCCCCGGAGCCCACCAGTGAGGCCACCCCACCGGCGGAGGAGGCGGCGCCTGCGCCAGAGGAGCCGACGGCGGTGCTTCCCTCGGACACCGAGGCGCCCGCGGCGCTCTCCGCCGCCACCCCGGCTCCGGCCGCCGCACCCGCGCCGAGCAGCGGCGTGCCGGCGAGTGCCGTGGCCAGGTGGGAGCCCTCGGCGCCCCACAGGGGAAGTCCGGCGAGCACGGGGAGGATCCAGCCGCGCAGCCCGAGCCCCAGGTCCTGCAGCTGCAGGTACTCCGCCGTGCAGCGGCGGCACCCGTCCAGGTGGTCCTGAACCGCCTTGGTGCGGAGCGGGGTGAGCGCACCGCGGGTGAAGGCGCCGAGCTGGGAGGAGAACTCGCGGCACTCCGCGAGCGCCCGCGCGGAGACGTGCTCCTGCACGTAGGCGGCGCGCAGGCCCTCGCGTGCCCGCTTGCCGAGCGCGGAGACCGCGTTGGGCTGGGCGCCGACGACGCCCGCCACCTGGCGCGGCCTGCGCCCCTCGACCTCGAGGTACCACAGGATCTCCTGCCAGCGCTCGGGCAGGGACGCGAACGCCCGGGCCACCACGGCGGAGTCCACCTGGCGCACCACGGTGTCGTCGAAGAGCTCCACCCGGTCCAGCGGCCCGTTCGGCTGGGGGTCCTCGGGGCGGGTGCGGGTGAGCTCGTTGGCGCGGTCCGCCGCCAGGCGCGAGACGGCGGTCACGAGGTAGGCACGGAGGAACTCCCGGGGGCCCTTGCCCTCGCGCAGCAGCCCGAGCACACGCGTGAACGCCTCCGAGACGAGGTCCTGGGCGTCCGACTCGGTGCGGGAGTGCATCCGGGCGACGGCGAGCGCGGCTCCGCGGTGGCGCTCGTAGAGTTCCGCGAACGCCGCGGAGTCCCCGTTGCGCACAGCGGTGAGCAGCCGTTCGTCACTGGCGGGCTGCTCGTCCCGGCCCTCGGGACGCGCGAGGCGTGGGGCTGCGCTGTGTGTCATGAGGCTCTCTGGCAGAAGAAGGGGGGGTGCTGGTTGCCTCCATTGTGTCAGCACTCGCGGGGAAGCGGCAGTGCGTTTGTTCCATGCGGGGCCGGGAGAACGGTCGGGGGTGGAGCCGGTCCCCACCGGCTCCACCCCCGTCTCCTAGCACCGCTCTCTCCCCCCTGGCCGGGCAGCCCGCCCGGCCGAGAGTCGCTCTCGCCCACCGTGTGCCACGCGATGTGTCCCCGTACGTGAGGTGGCACCGGCTCGTCGGCCCCGAGCGATCGGACCGTCCGGAATCCCGTGCGGCCCGCACGCGATTCACTGTGTAGACAGACGGGGAGGGAAAACGTGACGCGGGATCCGGAAACTTTTTTTCACGGGCCCGCCCGAGCCTGTCCGGGGCCGGGAGGGACGGCCCCGGGCCCCCTCCACGAAGCCGGGCGACGTCGTCGTCCCCGCCGCCGTGCCGACCCCCCGAGGCCCCGGAAGGCGCGGAAATCCGCGGAATCCTGCGACTTAGGACACACTAACTATTGTGAATGGCTCAGAATAAGATTAGAGTGAGGCGCATGGAGACCACTGCTGCGGCCGAAACGCACCCCTCGCGGGACGCGTGGACCTCGCACCTGCGCTCGCACGGGCGCAGGGTCACCAAGCAGCGTCTCGCGGTGCTGGACGCCGTGGACGCCGTGCCGCACGCCACCGCGGAGGACACGGTGCAGCAGGTCCGCGCGGTCCTGCCCACCATCTCCGTCCAGTCGGTGTACGTGGTCCTCTCGGACCTCGCGGCCATCGGCATGGTGTCGAAGTTCGAACCGCCCGGATCCCCGGCGCGGTACGAGATCCGCACCGGTGACAACCACCACCACGCGTACTGCATCTCCTGCGGCGTCATCCAGGACGTGCCGTGCGCGGTGGGACACGCTCCGTGTCTCACACCCTCGGAGGACCACGGCTTCCAGCTGCTGTCCGCCGAGGTGGTCTTCAGGGGCATCTGCCCGAGCTGCCAGCACAGTGGCGCGCAGCAGGACCCCGAGGCCCCGTAGTACCGTCCACACCTTCGTCGGATCCCATCCATCACCCAGGAGGAACCATGTCTGACACCACTCCCCACGAGCACGGACTGCGCAAGACCGGCTCGTTCACCACGAACCAGGAGGGCCTGCCCCTCCCCACGAACGCCGACGCGCACTCGCTGAGCGTGGGCCCGGACGGGCCCATCGTCCTGCACGACTCCTACGTCGTGGAGAAGCTGGCGGCGTTCGACCGCGAGCGCGTTCCCGAGCGCGTGGTGCACGCCAAGGGCGCCGGTGCCTTCGGCGAGCTCGAGATCACCGAGGACGTCTCCCAGTACACGAAGGCCGCGGTGTTCCAGAAGGGCACCAAGACCCCCATGCTGGCGCGCTTCTCCACCGTTGCCGGTGAGCAGGGCTCCCCGGACACCTGGCGCGACCCCCGCGGCTTCGCCCTGAAGTTCTACACCACTGAGGGCAACCTGGACATCGTGGGCAACAACACCCCGATCTTCTTCGTGCGCGACGGTATCAAGTTCCCGGACTTCATCCACTCGCAGAAGCGCCTGCCCGGTTCCGGCATGCGTGACAACACCATGCAGTGGGACTTCTGGACCCAGTCGCCCGAGTCCGCCCACCAGGTCACCTACCTCATGGGCCCCCGCGGCATCCCGAAATCCTACCGCCACATGAACGGCTACGGCTCCCACACCTACCAGTGGAGCAACGAGGCCGGCGAGCGCTTCTGGATCAAGTACCACTTCATCTCCGACCAGGGCGTCGAGGGCCTGACCGGGCCCGAGGCCGAGGAGATCGCGGGCAAGGACGCGGACGCGCACCGTCGCGACCTCTACGACTCCATCGAGAAGGGCGAGTTCCCCTCCTGGACCATGTACGTGCAGGTCATGCCGTACGAGGACGCCAAGACGTACCGGTTCAACCCGTTCGACGTCACCAAGACGATCTCCCAGAAGGACTACCCCCGCATCAAGGTGGGCAAGTTCACGCTGAACCAGAACCCGCTGAACTACTTCGCGCAGATCGAGCAGGCGGCGTTCTCCCCCAGCAACACCGTTCCCGGTGTGGAGATCTCCCCGGACAAGATGCTCATGACCCGCGTGTTCTCCTACCCGGACACGCACCGTCACCGCATCGGCGCGAACTTCGCGGACCTGCCCGTGAACTTCCCGTACCGCTCGGAGATGAACTCCTACTCGCAGGACGGGCCCATGCGGTACACGTTCAAGCACCCAAACCAGCCCGTCTACGCGCCCAACACCCAGGGCGGGCCCGTGGCCGGCTCCGGCCCGGTCAAGGCCGACGAGATGCGCTGGGAGTCGGACGGGGACCTGCTGCGCGCCGCCGCGACGCTGCACTCCGAGGACGACGACTTCGGTCAGCCCGGCACCCTCTACCGCGAGGTCTTCAGCGACGAGGAGAAGGCCGAGACGGTCGAGAACATCGCCGGTCACATCGGTGACGTGACGGACCCGACGATCAAGGAGGCCGCCTTCCAGTACTGGGAGAAGGTCGACGCCGATCTCGGCCGCCGCGTCCGCGAGGCCGAGGCCCGCAACGCAGGTTCGGAGGCCTACGGCATCTGATCCCGCGCCGGTGAGCGGGCCGCGCGCCCGCTGACCCGGCTACGGCAGAGGCCCCGTTCCCTCTCTGGAGGGGGGCGGGGCCTTTCACGTGGCTGCGAACCGGGAACAGCGACGGCGCGGTGGTGGGATGGGGTGCGGTGGGTGAGCCCGGGCTCAGACCCCGGGAGCAGCGACGTCGTCCGTGGATCCCTCCGGCTGCCCACCCTGGGACTCGGCGAGGTCCTTCTCGTGCTGCGTGACCAGCTCGAGCATCTCCCGCAGCTGCTCCGTGGGCAGCGTGGTGACCGGGGCGATCGCGTTGATGCAGATGGCGGCGGCGTCCGAGTCCAGGACGAAGTCGAGGATCTGGCGGGTGGGGGCGGAACGCACCGTGAGCTGCGGGTCCAGGGCGGCCACCTCGGCGGCGGAGGTGAACACCAGCAGGGTGTCCGGGGCCGCACCCTCCTGCGAGGGCTGCACCATGACCGGCACCGCGTTCTCCCCCTGCTCGCGCGTGCCGAGCAGCAGGTGCCCGCCGGGGTTGAAGAGGGCACCCAGGACGCCGGACATGTTGTTGTCCAGCAGCGCCTGCTTCAGCGCCTCGTTGTGCGGGGAGCGCGCCACCCACTCGATCTGCTGGCGCGGGATCCGCAGGGCGTGCTCGGAGGCCGGGTCCACCACCACCTCGTCGTACTGCCGGTCCTTGGCGACCATCTCCAGGGTGGCGCTCGCGCGCTGGCGCAGCAGCACGGGCTCCGCGAGCTCCTCGTTGCGGTTGCTACGGGAGAACATCTCGCGGGCCTGCTCCGCGGAGGTGTAGACGGCCAGGGCGCGCGTGCCGTCCCCCTGGGACACGGTCTGCACGCGGATGTGGGACTCCGGGCCCACGGGCTGGCCGTCCGCCCCCGGCACCAGGTCCGAGCCGGAGACGTCCAGCAGCACGGTTCCCACCAGTGCCTCGCGCAGGGCGCGGGCCATGGCCCGCTCCCCCGGCTCCCGGGTGTAGGCCTCTGCCGCGGCTCGCAGCCGGGGGTGGACGTCCCCGCCGGAGGCGTCCTCGGCCGAGTCCGCGAACGGCAGCTCCACACCGGCCTGCTCGGCCAGCTCCACGGCCCACTCCGGCGTCCGCTCACGGGTGCGGGGGAACGCCTCCAGCTGGGCGAGGACGTCCTGCGCCGTGTACGGGCCCTCCTGCGCGTAGACGTGCGGCAGGTCGTGGAAGTGGTAGGACGCCGTGGTGCTCAGCTCCGGTTCCGGCCAGCCCTTCGCGGTGATCGTCACGGACGCCGAGAACCAGCTGCCGCGGCCCGGCACGTAGCAGCTGCGCTGCAGCTCCGCGAGGGTCTCCAGCACCGCGCTGTCCTGCTTGATCGGACCCGCCGCACCGGGGGTCGCCACCCCGCCGCGGTCCTCGATCACGCGCAGGTGCACGCGCCCGCCCTGGGGCTTGAACTCCACGAGCATGGCGTCCCACCCCGGTTCGCTGCGCAGGACGGACATCACCCACTCGCCCACCCGGGCGACGAGTTCGCGTTCGCCCGTGGTGGGGGCTCCGGATGCGGGCTGCGGCTCAGAGGTCATTCGTGTCAGTGTCCCTTCGACCCGCTCGCGCCGGGTCAGGTCGTCCGAGGGTGCGGGGAGTCCCGGGAGGTCCCGGGCCGCGCGCCCCCAGCCTAGCGAACGGGGTACCGCCGCGCTGTGGGAGTCCGGGCCAGTTGTTAGCCTGGACCCATGACAAAAACCTTGCAGGAGCTGATCGACGCGTCGATCTTCATTTCCACCGAGTACCAGGCAGTGCTGGCCGAGCTGTCCCAGGGTGCGGATTGGGACGTGGACTTCTCCGCGCCGTCGTTCACCTTGCAGACCACGCCTCCCGTCACGCTGACCCCGTACCTGCTGGGCACGGAGTCCGCGGCCCGCGGGTCCTTCGTGTGGTCGTGGCGCGAGCTGGGCCACTTCAACCCCCGCGTGGTCTCCGCGGCGGTGCAGGCCGAGCAGGCCGGCGAGCGCCACGAGGTGGGCGAGCTGACCACGGACGAGCTCCCGCTGCAGGAGGGTCTCGCGCGCCGGCTCACACTTGCCGCCAAGGCCGTCACGGGCCTCTACGCCCACTACCCCGCGCGCGCCGGCGGCAACATCACCGCGTGGCTGCTGCTGGACGGCCCGGAGTTCGAGCTCCCCCGCCTCACCGAGCAGCGCATGATGCAGGTCATCGGCGAGTCCCTCACCACGGACACCGCCGTGGACCACAACCTCGCCGTGGCCAGCTACGCCAAGCTGCGCGGCGCCCACGTGGAGTGGGACACGGACGCCACGTGCGTGGTCACCGTGCACGACGGCGCCCAGCGCTTCTGGTTCGACGACCACCAGATCACGGGCGTGGAGCCCGCCGAGCCCTCCGTGGGCGAGGACGAGCTGCGCGAGCTCGAGCGCCAGGCCGCCACCCACCGTGAGGCCCTGCTCGAGGACCGCCGTGCCGCCGAGCACCGCGCCGAGCAGCTGGGTCAGGAGCAGCGCGAGGCCGACGCCGAGCGCAAGCGCCGGGAGCGCGCGGAAGCCGCCGCCGCGGCGTCGACCCCCGCCCCCTCTGCCGCAGCCGGGCAGGACGCCGAGGAGCAGCCGCTGCCCAGCGAGCTCGCCCCCGAGGAGATCGAGGCGCCCGAGCCCGAGCAGCCCGCTGACGACGTCGCCGTGCCCGCCAGCCAGCTGCACGAGGCGGACCAGCCCTTCGACCAGGAACCCACCCACGAGCCGGCCGCGCCGGGCCGTGTGGAGACCCGGGTGCTGCCCGGTCCCCAGGGCGAGCACGCCACGGCCGGTCCGGCCGCGTCCCCGCACCCGGACACCACGGCCATGTCCCGGATCCCGGACCCGGACTTCGCCGCCGGCCAGCCCGCCAGCCAGGACCCGGAGCGCGTCGAGTCGCACCGCACCGAGTCGCAGGATGTCGAGGCAGAGCGCTTCGAGTCGGAGCGCTTCGGGACTGCCCGCGACGAGGACCGCGTGGAGCGCGAGGTCGTGGTCGAGGAGGAGACCGTGGTCCGCGAGGACACCCGTGCTCCCGAGCGGGACCGCACCCGCGCCGCCGAGGAGCGGCTCGGCCGTGGCGAGCGTGGCGTCCGCGAGGACCGCTTCGCCCGTGAGGAGCGCGAGGAGGTCGTGGAGCGCGAGACCGTGGCCGGTCCGGGCGCACCGGACGACGACCTCTCCGCCCCGGCCGTCGTGGACGGCGAAGAGGTCGAGACCAACGAGCAGGCCGAGCGCAAGGGCAAGAAGAAGCGCGGCTTCCTCAGCCGCTTCTTCGACCTGTGACCGGCGCCTGAACAGACGCGTCACCGGAGCACCCGTCCCCCGTGGGGGCGGGTGCTCCGTCGTTGGTGGCGCCGCAGCCGCCGTGCACGCGTGACCCCTCGTGAACAGTGCGGTGGGCGCCCCCGGATAGGATCGGTCGGTGACTTCCACCCTCAGCCCCGGCCCCGAGCCCGACCACCAGCGCAGAACCCGGGCCGGTGTGGGCTACGGGTTCGGGGCCTACGCGATCTGGGGACTGCTGCCCCTGTACTTCGTGGTGCTCGCCCCGGCCACCCCGTACGAGATCGTGGCCCTGCGGGTGCTGTTCTCCCTGGCGTTCTGTCTTCTGCTGCTCGCCGTGACGCGCGGGCTGCGGCAGTTCGTGCGGGTCTTCCGGGACGGGCAGGCCGTGGCCGCCCTGTCCCTGGCCGGTGTGCTGATCGCGGGCAACTGGCTGCTCTACACGGTGGCCACCACCACGGGCCACACCCTTGAGGCGTCCCTGGGGTACTTCATCAATCCCATCGTCGCGATCCTGCTGGGCGTGGTGGTGCTGCACGAGAAGCTTCGGCCGCTGCAGTGGGCGGCCATCGTGGTGGGGGTCCTGGCGGTGCTCGTGATGGCCGTGTTCTACGGTGCCGTCCCGTGGCTGTCCCTGGGGCTCGCGTTCTCCTTTGGCTTCTACGGGCTCGTGAAGTCCCGCCTCGGTTCCCGCTACCCGGCGCTGGTGACGCTCACCGCGGAGACCGCCACCATCACGCCGCTCGCCCTCGTGGCCGTCGCGCTGCTGGGCGCCAACGGCCAGATCACGCTGACCTCTGAGGGCCCCGGCCACTTCCTGCTGCTGCTCTCCGCGGGCGTCATCACCGCCGTGCCCCTGCTGCTCTTCGGTGCGGCGGCGTCCCGGCTGCCCCTGAGCACCGTGGGGATGATCCAGTACGTTGCCCCCATCGGCCAGTTCATCCTGGCGGTCGCCCTGTTCCACGAGGAGATGCCCCCGGAGCGCTGGGCCGGCTTCGGACTCGTGTGGGTGGCCGTGGTGCTCCTGCTGCTCGACGCCGTCCGCGCACCCCGTGCCCCGCGGCTGCCCAGGCGGCCGAAGCCGTCGCCTCGGGCATGAGTCTGAGGTGCAGAGGTACCCGTCCGGCCTGAGGGAATCGTGGCCTCTCTGTACCTCAGATGTTGACAGAGCCCGCTCGGACCGTGGTGGTCCGGGCGGGCTCTGCGCTCGTTGGTGGTGCTCAGCGTCAAAGTGAGCGCTGGAGCGATTGCCGGGTCGTCAGCCCCGGGGACCCGGCCCCGCGGGGTCGGTGTGCGGCTCCGAGACCTGGCCGTGCGGCGGCATCGTGGCGTCGTGGTGACCGACACCCGACCCGACGGCGCCCTCGGTGACAGAGGGGCCGGCGGCCTGCGAGGTGTCGTCCGCGGGGTCGTCGAGCTCGTCCACCTCCTCCGGGGAGCGCTTGATGTTGACCAGGGCGAGGAGCAGGCCGCCCCACACCAGGATTATGGCGACGATCATCATGACGATGGCGGTACCGCTCATGAGAGGTCCCCTTCCGAGTGGCGGGACTGGGCGCCCGCGGTGATGGTGGAGTGGACGCGCCCGGCACCCGTGCCGTTTGCGGTGCGCTCGTGGTCCCAGGGCGCGGGGCGCTGCACCACAGTGCCGCGGTCGATGGCGCGCAGGGAGAAGTCCTGGTCCAGCGCGGCCGAGCGCCCCTCGGTGCCCGTGTAGTGGGTCATGGGGTCGTGGCGGGCGATGGCCTTGCGGTCCAGGTAGGCGTCCTGGATGGCGGGCGCGGGGCTCGTGAAGCCGTCCCCCGTGCGTCGGCTCCAGGGCAGGCGTGAGAGCAGGTACGCGATCACGACGATGCCCACGGCCATGCCCCACCCGAAGGTGTTCACGAACCACTGGGGCATGTCGTTGTAGCCCTCGGCCACGGTCTTGGTCAGCTGGTCGATCAGGATGTAGCCGAGGATCACCGGGGTGACACCGCCGGCCATGATCATCCAGGTGCGCCCGAGCTTGAACGAGGACACCGAGTTGATGTGGTCGCGCAGCGTGGGCAGCGCGGTGAAGCCGGAGGTCAGCAGCAGCACCGAGATCAGCGCGGCCGCGGCGATGCCGAAGTTGTTGACGAACGCGTCCACCACGTCCAGCAGGTTCAGGCCCGTGGTGGTGGGGAAGAACAGCAGGGAGATCACGGCGAGCGGCAGCACCACCAGGGACACGGCCGCGGGACGGGACAGGCCCAGCTTGTCCCGCACACCGGCCACGATGACCTCCACGATGGAGATCAGGGACGTGAAGCCCGCGAACGCCAGCGCGCCGAAGAACAGCACACCGATCAGCGTGCCGAACGGTGCCTGCGAGATGATCGCGGGGAACGCGATGAACGCGAGGCCGATGCCGGAGGTGGCGACCTCCGAGACCTGCGTGCCGGAGGCGGTGGCCATGAAGCCGAGGGCCGCGAACACGCCGATGCCCGCGAGGATCTCGAAGGACGAGTTGGCGAAGCCCACCACCAGGGCGGACCCGCTGAGGTCCGAGCGGGGCTTGAGGTAGGACGCGTAGGTGACCATGATGCCGAAGCCCACGGACAGGGAGAAGAAGATCTGCCCGTACGCGGCCACCCACACGGAGGAGTCGCCCAGGGCGGACCAGGACGGCGTGAACAGGGCGTCCAGACCGGCGGAGGCACCCGGCAGGGTCAGGGCCATGCCCACCATGATGAGGAACATGACCACGAGCAGCGGGATCAGCACCACGTTGAGCTTGCCGATGCCGTTCTGCACGCCCAGCATCAGCACCACGAGCAGCACGAGCCACGCGATGGCCGTGGCGATGAACACCGGCCAGATGAAGTCGAAGCCGATCGTGACCTGCTCCGAGACCTTCATGTAGTCGTTCATGAAGAACGCGGCGGGATCGCTGCCCCACGCCTTGCTGAACGAGAACACCGTGTACTGCATGGCCCACCCGATGATGAGCGCGTAGTAGATGGCGATGACCACGCAGATCATCAGCTGCCACCACCCGATGGTCTCGAGCTTGGGGTGCAGGCGGCGGAAGGAGAGCGGGGCGGAGCCGCGGTAGCGGTGGCCGATCGCGTAGTCGAGCATGAGCAGCGGGATGCCCGCGGTCAGCAGCGCGACCAGGTAGGGGATGATGAAGGCGCCGCCGCCGTTGTCGAACGCGACGTACGGGAAGCGCCAGATGTTGCCGAGACCGACGGCGGAGCCGATCGCGGCGAAGATGAACATGGTGCGCCCGGAGAATGCTTCCTTCGCGGCGCCACCACGCTTCTTGTCAGTGGACATGGCTGAACCTCACACGGGACGAGATCCCATAGGCGCCGGGGTCCTGGGACGCCCGGCGCGCGAGTTGTGGATGAATGGGTAAAGCTTACTGAGTGCTCAGCCCCGGCGGTGGACCACCGCGTGGGCGAACTCGGTCAGCGCGGCCTTGGCCACGGAGTCCTGGAGGGGCTCCAGCGCGGCAATGGCCTCATCGGCCCACCGATTGGCGATCTGCCAGGCCTCGGCGGCCGCGGGGTGGGAGGAGACGGCCGCCACGGCGGTGGCCAGGGCGTCGTCGTCCGTGAGGTCCCCGTCGATCAGACGGAGCACTTCCTGGGCGGAGGCAGCGGCCTCCGGGTCTGCTCCGGCGGCGTGGCGCCGCAGCAGGAGAACGGGCAGCGTGTCCACGCCCTCGCGCAGGTCCGTGCCGAGGGTCTTGCCAGAGACGTCCGGGGGCCCGGTGAGGTCGATGATGTCGTCCGCGAGCTGGAACGCGAGTCCCACCTTCTCGCCGTAGACCACCATGAGGTCGACGACGTCGCGCGACGCGCCGCCCAGCAGGGCGCCGTACTGCCCGCTTGCGGCGATCAGGGAGCCGGTCTTGCCGGAGAGCACCTGGAGGTAGTGGGCCACGGGGTCCTCGTCCTCGGCCGGGCCGGTGGTCTCCTGCAGCTGGCCGATCACCAGACGCTCGAACGTGGTGGCCTGGATCATCAGGGGCTCCTGGCCCAGGGCGGAGACCATGGCGGAAGCGCGGGCGAAGATCATGTCGCCGGTGAGGATGGCCACGGTGTTGCCCCACACGGTGTGCGCGGTCTCGACGCCGCGGCGCAGTGGGGCGGAGTCCATGACGTCGTCGTGGTACAGGGAGGCGAGGTGGGTGAGCTCCACGACGACGGCGGCCTCGATGACCTCGTCCGTGATCTCACCGGCCACCTCGGCGGCGAGCAGGGTGAGCAGTGGGCGGACCCGTTTGCCGCCGGCGGCCAGCAGGTGGCGTGCGGTGACGTCCGCGAGCCGGTCGGTGGCCTGCACAGCCTCGTCCAGGCGCTGCTCGACGCGCTCCAGGGAACGCAGCATGAGAGGACCCAGGCGGGGGTCCTGGGCGATGAGCTCGAACCCTGCGGGCAAGCGCAGGGAGCCGTCGACGCTGCTGGGATCAGTCACGGTCCACCACTCTATCGACAATTTCAGCCCGCGGGGGTGAGTGCATCCAGTACCGCGATGGCGCGGTCCGTCACACTACGGGCCGGGCGGTCGGACAGCTCGGTCATCACCTGCACGGCGAAGCGCATCAGGGCCGGCACGTGCATGCCGGAGCGGACCGCCGCCGAGAGGATCGTGGGGTGGCCAATGAGCTGCGCGAGCGCCCTGCCCTGCGTGAAGTGCGCCCCCCACTCGGCCCGCACGAGCTCGGGGTAGCGGGCCAGCGCGTTCTCGCGCTGCTGGGCCCCGTTGGCCCCGGCGGCGTCCACGATGCACGAGGCTGCGAACAGCGCGGACTCCATCGCGTTGGAGATCCCCTCGCCGTTGAACGGAGAGACGAGCCCTGCGGCGTCGCCCAGCAGCATGAGGCCTGGCAGGTAGTGCGGCGTGCGGTTGGCCGCCATGGGCAGTGCCGCGGAACCGATCCTGCCCACCTGGTGCTCGGGGTCGAAGGTCCACTCGGCGGGCATCGACGCCGCCCAGTCCCGCAGCACGGCCCGGTAGTCCAGTTTCCCGAAGGCGGGTGAGGTGTCCAGGATGCCGAGGCCCACGTTCGCGGTGCCGTCCCCCACGCCGAAGACCCAGCCGTAGCCGGGCAGCAGGGCACCCTGCGGATCGTTGCCGTCCGCGAGCTCGAGCCAGCCCTCCATCCAGTCCAGCTCGGAGCGCGGCGAGCGGTAGTAGGTGCGCACGGCCACTCCCATGGGGCGGTCCTGGCGGCGGTGCAGCCCGGCGGCCACGGCCGTGCGGGTGGAGTTGCCGTCCGCGGCGAGCACGAGGTCCGCGCGGTGGTCCTCGGTCTGCGCCGTACGCCGTCCGGTCGCGGGGTCCATCACGGCGGCGCGCAGACCCACGATCCGCCCCGTGTCGTCCCGCAGCACGTCTTGCACCGAGCGGTGCTCGATGATCTGCGCCCCGGCGGCGACCGCGTGGCGTGCGAGATCCTCGTCGAAGCCCGCGCGGGTGCGCACCAGCCCGTAGGACGGGAAGTCCGTGAGCTCCGGCCACGGGAACTCCACGGTGCGCCCGCCGGCGACCAGCCGCAGCCCCCGGTTGGAGCGGTAGCCCTGTTCGGCGCCGTGGGGCAGCCCCATGAGCCGCATCTGCTTCACCGCGCGCGGCGTGAGCCCGTCCCCGCACACCTTCTCCCGCGGGTAGGCGGTCTTCTCGAGCACCGTCACCCGGATCCCCTGGCTCGCGAGCCAGTACGCCGCGGTGGCGCCCGCGGGGCCACCCCCGCTGATCAGAACCTTCACTGCGCCGCAGTCCTCCGCCGTCTCGGGTGCGGGCACCCTCCCGGCGCCCCTCGTGCGCGGCACTGCCGCCGGACGCACGTGCGCCATTGTGCCACCGCCGACGCCGATGCCGCGCCCGACGCCGTCGCCCCCGGGCACCGGCCCCGCGAGGCCCCCGCCCCAGCTCGTCCCGTGGGAGAGGGACGTCATCAACGCGACGACACCGCGGGGTGGGGCGTTCCACAGCGTAAAATCACCACAGGTTCCAGAAGGGGCCGTCCCCTTGACCGAGGAGAACCCATGTCACCCCTGCGCCGACTCGTTCCCGCGCTCGCCGTCCTCTCCGCCGCTGGTCTGGTGCTGACCGGGTGCGAATCCACCTCGGGAGGCGACGCCCAGGCGAGCGGCGACTCCGGCACGTTCACCGTGTGCGCCAACTCCCCGTACCCGCCGTTCGAGTTCGAGCAGGACGGCAAGGTGGTGGGCTTCGACATGTCCCTGGGGGACGAGATCGCCAAGGACCTCGGCAGGGAGAAGAAGTTCGTGCAGGCCAACTTCGAGACCCTCGAGTCCGGCGCGGCGCTGGACACCGGCCAGTGCGATGCCGCCATCTCCGGGATCACCATCACCGACGCGCGCAAGAAGTCCGTGGACTTCTCCAAGCCGTACTTCAACGACCAGATCGCCCTGCTGACCACCAAGGACTCAGGGATCAAGGGGTTCGACTCCGTGGGGGACAAGACGGTGGGCGTGCAGCAGGCCACCTCCGGCGAGGACTACGCCACGGAGAAGAAGCTGAAGACGCAGCAGTTCGAGGACGTGGAGCTGATGTTCCAGTCGCTGGAGTCCGGCGGCGTGCAGGCGGTGTCCGGCAACATCTCCACGCTGTCCAAGCGCGCCGAGTCCAACCCGGACCTGGAGGTGGTCCAGACCGTGGACACCAACGAGAACCTGGGCGTGGCCGTGAAGAAGGGCAACACCGAGCTGCTCGACTCCGTCAACAAGACGCTGGACCGCATCACGAGCGACGGCACCATGGACAAGATGAAGAAGGAGTGGATGGGTCTGTAGGCCCCCCTCCCCCATCGCCCGCCCACAGACAGGGAGAAACCCATGTCCATGACCACCCGGCAGCGCGCGAGGCTGTCGCGGGGCATCCAGTACGCCGTCCTCGTCGTCGTGCTGATCGCACTCGTCGTGCTGGCGGACTGGGATGTCCTCTTACAGCGGGTCCTGAACCCTGCCGTGGCGATGGACCAGTTCCCCGGCATCATCACGGTGGCACTGAAGAACACGTTGATCTACACGGTGCTCGGCTTCGTGCTGGGCCTGTCCCTGGGCGTGGTCCTCGCGCTCATGAAGCTCTCCTCCGTGGCGCCCTACCGGTGGATCGCCACCCTGTACATCGAGTTCTTCCGCGGTGTGCCCGCCCTGCTCGTGTTCCTGGCGCTGGGCTACGGCATCCCGCTGGCCTTCGGGTTCCGCTTCAACCACTACGTGACGGTGATGATCGCGCTCGGTGTGGTGGCGGCGGCGTACATCGCCGAGTCCCTGCGCGCAGGGCTGCAGGCGGTGCCCCCGGGGCAGTACGAGGCCGCCCGCTCGCTGGGCATGTCCCACACCCGGGCCATGGTCACCATCGTGATCCCGCAGGCGCTGCGGATCGTGCTGCCGCCCCTGACCAACGAGGTCATCCTGCTCACCAAGGACTCTTCCCTGGTCTACCTGCTGGGCATGGGAGTGGAGCAGTACGAGCTCACCAAGTTCGGGCGCGAGGGCATCTCCAGCGCGGGAGCCGGGCTCACCCCGCTCATGGTCGCGGGTGTGTGCTACCTGATCATCACCGTGCCGCTGGGGCTGCTGTCCCGCCACTTCGAGAACAAGACCGTCCGGGTCAAGAAGTCCTAGGAGCGCCCGTGTCCACGTCCGCAGCATCCCCCGCCCCCGTCCCCGGCCCCGGCGAGCCCCGGGACTCCGGTCCCGCCCGTTCCGTCTCCGAGAACGGGACGACGCCGGGTGGCGGCCCCGAGCCGACGGTCCCGCCCGGGCCCGTGGCCACGTCCGAGGCCGCGTCCACGTCGGGCACCGGCCCGGAGACCGCCGTGCGCGTGCGCGGCCTCCACAAGTCCTACGGCGAGCTCGAGGTGCTGCGGGGCATCGACCTGGACGTGGTCGCCGGGGAGGTCGTGTGCCTCATCGGCCCCTCCGGCTCCGGCAAGTCCACCCTGCTGCGCTGCCTGAACCTGCTGGAGACCCCGCAGGCCGGGAGCATCAGCGTGGACGGATTCACCGTCACGGACCCGGACCTGGACGTGGATGCCATGCGCCGCCGCGTGGGCATGGTCTTCCAGCAGTTCAACCTGTTCCCGCACCTGAGCGTGCTCGAGAACTGCACGATGGCCCAGGTCAAGGTGCTCAAGCGCCCGGCCGCCGAGGCCAGGCGGGTGGCGCTTGCCAACCTGCGGCGCGTGGGCCTGAGCGAGAAGGCCGACCAGCGCCCTGCGCAGCTCTCGGGCGGCCAGCAGCAGCGCGTGGCGATCGCCCGGGCGCTGTCCGTGGACCCGGACCTGATGCTCTTCGACGAGCCCACTTCCGCGCTGGACCCGGAGACCGTGGGCGATGTGCTGTCCATCATGCGCGGGCTCGCGGCGGACGGTATGACGATGCTCGTGGTGACCCACGAGATGTCCTTCGCTCGCGACGTCGCCGACCGCGTGGTCTTCATGGACGGCGGCGTGGTGGTGGAGCAGGGCCCCGCCCGCGAGGTCATCGGCTCGCCGCAGCACCAGCGCACGCGCACGTTCCTCTCACGCGTGCTGAACCCCACCACGGGGGCCGCCCCGGAGGCACCGGACACTTCGGAAGCGCCAACCACCCCCGCATGACATCTCAGGCACGAAATGACCGCTTGACCTGAGGTCCAGCGGTCATGTCGTGCCTCAGCGGTTGGCGACCCGGCTGGGCGGCCCGCCAGGGGCTCGGCGTCAGCGGGTCTTCATCCCCGAGGGGCGCACCGTGATGACCTCCACCTCCGCGTCCCGGGTGGCGTCCACGGCCAGGCGCACCGCGGCGGCGATCTGCTCCGGACGGATCCAGTCCTCCGGGTGGTACTCCTCGCCCATGTACTCGTGCAGCTCGGCCTGCATGTCCGTGGCCACGCGCCCCGGGTGGACCGAGGTGACGCGCACCCCTTGGACCCGCTCCTCCTCGCGCAGGGCGTCCGTGAAGGCCCGCAGCGCGAACTTCGTGCCGGAGTACAGCGCGGACGACGCGCGGGACACGAACCCCGAGCCGGAGTTGATGGCCACCACGTCCCCCCGGGCCTCGCGCAGCTGCGGGAGCACCAGGCGGGTCAGCTGCGCCACGGAGATCACGTTCACGTCGAAGATCTGCTCCCACATCTCGCGCGGGGCGTCCGCCACGAGGGACTGCGGGGCGATGCCCGCCGAGTGGACGAGCACGTCCAGACCGGGGAACTCCTCGCGCAGGGGCGCCCAGGCGGCCTCGACCTGCTCGTCGTCGGTCACGTCCGCGACGAAGGCTCGCGTCCCGGGTCCCACTCCGGCGAGCTCGTCGCGCACGCGCTGGATGCCCTGCGCCGAGCGCCCGCCCACGAACACCACGTGGTCCCGCGCGAGGTCCTGCGCCACGGCACGCCCGATCCCCCGGGTGGCCCCCGTGACGAGAGCCGTGCGGGCGGTTGCTGTCTGTGCGCTCTGATCAGTCATGCCGTCATGTTAGCGAGCCGCGGTGACGCTCCGCAGGGGCCGGCGTGTCACCGCCCGGCCAGGAACTCCTCCACCGCGCGGGCACCCACCTCGTGGGCGGCCAGGTTGAACTCGCGCAGCGTCTCGCGCTCGAGCGGGACCTCCACCACGCGGCGTCCCACCACGGGGGCGGCCAGGGCCGCGGTCAGCTCGATCGCGCTGTCCGCCCGCACGTACTCCACGCCGTGCGCCGCGCACAGCTCCGCGATCGAGACGCTGTGCGACGTGCCGAAGAACCGCTCCACGGTGGCCGCGTAGCGCTGATCCTGCCCCACGGCCCCGTGCTCGAGGGTCTGGAAGATGCCGCCCCCGGCGTCGTTGACCACCACCACGTGCAGGTCCGGCACGCGCTCCCCGGTTCCCAGCAGCAGCCCGCCGGAGTCGTGCAGGAACGTGAGGTCCCCCATCACCGCGCGCACGGGGCGCCCCGTTCCGAGAGCCACGCCGTGAGCGGTGGCCAGCGTGCCGTCGATCCCGGCGACGCCGCGGTTCGCCACCACGGGCAGCGGAGCCTGCGCGCGGGCCACGAGGTCGAGGTCCCGCACGACGGTCGAGGAGCCCACCACGAGCACCGAGCCGTCCTCGCAGCTCGCGTCCCACACCGCGCGGGCCACGTGCAGCCGGGTGAGCCCGGGGCGCGAGTCCGCGTGGCGCAGCACCGCCGCGTCGGCCACCGCACCGGCCGCCTGCCAGGTCTCCAGCCAGCCGTCCTCAGCGGGCCCGACGACGCCCGCGGCCTCCGCGAAGCCGGCCACCTCCTGCTCAGGGCGGCGGCCACGGTCGAACCAGGGCACCGGCTCCGGGCGCACCGCGACCACGCTGACGTCCGGGCGGCGCAGCAGGGCCGAGACCGTGCGGCTGAGCGTGGGTCTGCCCACCAGGACCACGGAGTCCACCCGGGCGCCCAGCGAGGAGGCCAGCAGGCTCTCGTAGGAGGCGATCGCCGCGTCACCGGTGCGGGCGTTGGAGGACGGTTCCGCGAGCAGGGGAAGTCCGTGGGCCTGGGCGAAGCGCGCGGTGGCGGCCCCGGCGCCGTCGCCCGCGAGGACCACGGGGTGGGACGATCCCGGGCGGGCACGCACTGTGCTCGCGGGGACCGGGAGAGTGCCCTCGGACCGCGTCGCGTCGTCGGGAGCCGAGGGGCCACCCGGGGTCATCGTGTACCGGGACAGCGGTGTGCCGTGCGGGGTACCGGCCGCATCCTGGCACGCGAGATGTGGTGTCGGCGTCCGGTCCGGGGCCGGGGCGGCGTCCGGGGTGAGGAAGGGCTCGTCGAGCACGGACCACGAGTGGGCGATCCGCGCGGGCGGTTCTTCTGCGCGCGCGCGCTCCACCTCCTCGGCAAGCGCGCGGGCCCAGGAGTGCAGGTGGCGGTGGTCGTCGTCGGAGACCGGGTGCAGGGGGTCGCGCAGCGCGACGTTGACGTGGACCGGGCCGGGCGGCGTCGCGTCGCTGCCGTGCAGGGCGTCGAGCACAGGGGTGAGAAAGGACTCCGCGTCAGCACGCTGCTCGGCCTCGCCCAGGCCGGGATCCCGCACGGGCAGCAGGTCCACCGCCGCGCGCGCGAAGTTCTCGAACATCCCCGGCTGCCGGGTGGTCTGGTTGGCGCCGGTACCGCGCAGCTCCGGGGGCCGGTCCGCGCTGAGCACAACCACGGGCACCCCGGCGTGGGAGGCCTCCATGACGGCGGGCAGCAGCTCCCCCACGGCGGTTCCGCTCGTGGTGACGACGGCGCACGGCAACCCCGTGGAGCGCGCGATCCCGAGGGCGGTGAACCCGGCGTCCCGTTCGTCGATCCGCACGTGGACGCTGAGCGCCCCGCTCGCGTGGGCGGCCGCCGCGGCGTACGCGAGCGGCGCCGAGCGCGAACCCGGTGCGACCACCAGGTGCGCCATCCCGCGCAGCACGAGGGCGCGCAGGACGGTGGTGGCCGTGACGAGACTGGGGGTGATCACCCTGAGAGGGTACCGAGTTCCGCCGACACCCACGCGCACGGGCAGGCGGTGGCCCGTGCGGCTGCGGCCTGCCCCGCGGGGTTTCCCCTCAGATGGCCCACTCCCCGGCGTCTGCACGCAGGTTGCCGAGCACCCCCGGGGTGGCCACACTGTCGTCCTGGACCATGCCCGCGGCCTGGGTGCGCCCCGACTGCGGGTCGATCAGCAGGAACGACCCCAGGGCGTGCGACTGCGTGTAGGCGGCGGTGAACAGCGGCTCCGCCACACGGATGCTCACGCGGCCGATGTCGTTGAGCTCGAACTCGTCCACGGACTCCGCGGCGAGACTCTCCAGGTTCAGCCGGCCGTCCAGCGAGCCCACGATCCCGCGGACCACGCGCGTGGTGTGCTTGAGCAGCACGCGCTGGCCCTCCCGGAGGGGCTTCTCGTCATCGAGCCAGCACACCACGGCCTCCACGGTCTTGGAGCCCGACGGCGCGCCGGCGGGTTCCGCGATCAGGTCACCGCGGGTGATGTCGATCTGGTCTGCGAGGCTCAGGGTGACGGACTCCCCGGCGACGGCGCGCTCAGCCGGTTCCCCGGCGACGTCGAGCCGGGTGACCGTGGTCCTGCGCCCGGCGGGCTGCACCGTGACCTCGTCACCGACTGCAACGGACCCGGAGGCGACCTGCCCGGCGTAGCCGCGGTAGTCGGTGAACTCGGGCGAGACCGCTGCGGACTGCGGGCGGATGACCGTCTGCACGGGCAGCGCGAAGTGCTCCGCCTGGGTGAGCTCGGAGGAGTCCGGGAGGTTCTCGAGCCAGCCCAGCAGGGACGGGCCCGTGTACCAGGGGGTGCTCTCCGAGGGCTCCACCACGTTGTCCCCGCGAAGTGCGGAGACGGGAATGGTCTGCAGGTCAAGCACACCGAGCTCGTCCGCGAGCGCGTGCAGGTCCCGGTCCAGCGCCTCGAAGGCACCGTGGGCGTCGTCGACCAGGTCGATCTTGTTGACCGCCACGATCAGGTGCGGCACGCCCAGCAGCGCGGCGACCGCGAGGTGACGCCGGGTCTGCTCCACGATCCCGTGCACCACGTCCACGAGCACGATCAGCGCGTCCGCGGTGGAGGCACCGGTGACCGTGTTGCGGGTGTACTGCACGTGGCCGGGGCAGTCGGCCAGGATGAAGCTGCGGGCGGGGGTGGCGAAGTAGCGGTAGGCCACGTCGATCGTGATGCCCTGCTCGCGCTCGGCCCGCAGCCCGTCCGTCAGCAGCGCGAGGTCCGCGGAGTCCAGGCCCCGGGACTGGCTCACGCGCTCGATGGCCTCGAGCTGGTCCACCAGGATGTTCTTGGTGTCGTGCAGCAGCCGCCCCACCAGGGTGGACTTGCCGTCGTCCACGCTCCCGGCCGTGGCGATCCGCAGCAGGCTTGCCGTGTTCTCGGTGCTCATCTCTAGAAGTAGCCCTCTCGCTTGCGGTCCTCCATGGCGGCCTCGGACACGCGGTCGTCCGCACGGGTGGCGCCTCTTTCGGTGAGCGTGCTGGTCATGACCTCGGCCAGCACGTCCTGCGCGGTGGCAGCCGGGGACTCGACGGCGCCCGTGCAGCTCATGTCCCCCACGGTGCGGTAGCGCACAGTACGGGTCTCCACGCTCTCGCCCTCGCGGGGGCCCACGTGCTCCCCCACGGCCAGCCACATGCCGTCACGGCTGAGCACGTCCCGCTCGTGCGCGTAGTAGAGGGAGGGCAGGTCGATGCCCTTCTCCGTGATGTAGGACCAGATGTCCAGCTCGGTCCAGTTCGACAGCGGGAACACCCGCACGTGCTCCCCCGGGCGGTGCCGCGTGTTGTACAGGCTCCACAGCTCCGGGCGCTGGTTGCGCGGGTCCCACTGGCCGAACTCGTCCCGCAGGCTGATGATCCGCTCCTTGGCGCGGGCCTTCTCCTCGTCGCGCCGGGCGCCGCCGTAGACGACGTCGTGGCGTCCCTCGGTGATCGCGTCCAGCAGGGGCACGGTCTGCAGCTGGTTGCGGGTACCGTCCGGGCGCTCGGCCAGCCGGCCGTCGTCGATGTAGTCCTGAACGCTCGCGACCTTCAGGCGGATGTGCAGCCGCTCCACCGTCCGGTCCCGGAAGTCCAGGACCTCCGGGAAGTTGTGCCCGGTGTCCACGTGCAGCACGGGGAACGGGATGGGCGCCGGCCAGAAGGCCTTGGCGGCCAGGTGCAGCATGACCACCGAGTCCTTGCCACCGGAGAACAGCAGCACGGGGCGCTCGCCCTCGGACGCAGTCTCGCGGAAGATGTGGATGGACTCGGCCTCCAGGCGCTGCAGCTGGCTCAGTGTCACGGCGGAGGGTGTGCTCCGGGTCAGGGGGCTCGTGGTGCTCACAGGTGGATCCCGCATTCTGTCTTGCCCACACCGGACCAGCGTCCGGCGCGGGGGTCTTCCCCGGGGGCGACCTTGCGCGTGCACGGGGCGCACCCGATGGACGGGTAGCCCTGGCTCAGCAGCGGGTTGACCACCACCAGGTTCTCCTCGGCGTACTGGACCACGTGGTCGAAGCTCCAGTCCACGATGGCGTTGATCTTGACCATCTGGTGGTGCTCGTCCCACTCCACGGGCGCGGCGTTGGCACGGTGCGGCGTCTCCTCGCGGCGCAGCCCGGTCACCCACGCCTCGTAGCCCCCCAGGGCCTTGTCCAGCGGGGCGACCTTGCGGATCCCGCAGCACAGACCCGGATCGCGGTCGTGCAGCTTGGCGCCGTACTGCGCGTCCTGCTCGGCCACGGTGATCTCCGGCAGCAGGGTCCGCACGTTCACGGGCCAGTCCCGCGCGAAGTCGTCCCGGGTCTGCAGGGTCTCGGGGAAGTGGTAGCCGGTCTCCAGGAACAGCACGTCCACGCCCTTGAGGTGGGTGCTGACCAGGGCGGGGACCACGGTGTCCGAGGCCATCGAGCAGGCCACCGCGAGCTTCTTCCCAAAGGTCTCGGCGGCCCACGCGAGCACCTCGTCCGGGTCCGCGTCGCGCTCGCCGAAGCGTTGCTGCGCCTCCTCTACGAGCGCCTTCAGCTCCTCGGTGGAACGGGTGCGCCCGGGGGACGTCGTCGTGTCTGTGGTTGTCATTTCAGGGAGTCCTCCTCAGCGGACAGGGCCCACTCGGCGAAGCTCTGCTCGGGGCGGCGCTCCCGCAGGAAGGTGCGGGTCACGCGCTCCACGTAGTCCGAGAGGTTGTCCGCGGTGATTTTCAGTCCGCGCACGGTGCGGCCCAGGCCGCCCTCATCGCGGTCCGGTGAGGCGAGGCCGCCGCCCAGGTGCACCTGGAAGACGTACTCCTCGCCGATGTACTGGCCCTTGAGCCCGATGTCCGCGGTCTGGATGCGGGCGCACGAGTTGGGGCAGCCGTTGATGTGCAGGGAGATGGGCGTGGGGATCTCCACGTCCGCGAGCCGCTGCTCCATGTCGTCGATCACCCGGGCGGCGAGGCCCTTGGTCTCCACGAACGCGAGCTTGCAGAACTCGATGCCGGTGCACGCGATGGTCGAGCGGCGGAACGGACTGGGCTTGGCGTCCATGCCCCAGGGCTTCATGGCCGCCACGAGGGCGTCCACGTTCTCCTCGGGCACGTCCAGGACCAGCACCTTCTGGTGCGGAGTCAGGCGGATGCGCTGCGACCCCGCGGCCTCGGCGGCGTCGGCGAGCGCCACCAGGGCGTCCCCGGAGAGCCGCCCGGCGGTGAGCGCGAAGCCCACGTACCGCTTGCCGTCCACCTGCTCGTGCACGCCCACGTGGTCCGAGTGGCCCACCGCGCGCTCGGGCGCGGGGCCGTCCGGCAGCTCGAAGCCCAGGTACTCGTCCTGCAGCACCTGCCGGAACTTCTCCGGGCCCCACTCGGCCAGCAGGAACTTCAGGCGGGCCTTGGTGCGCTGCTTGCGGTAGCCGTAGTCGCGGAAGATCCCGCACACCCCGGCCCACACGGGCACCACGTTCTCTCGGGAGACGAACGCGCCCAGGCGCTCGCCGAGCCGCGGGGACACGGACAGTGCGCCACCCACCCACAGGTCGTAGCCGGGGCCGAGCTCGGGGTGGTTCACACCCACGAAGCTGACGTCGTTGATCTCGTGCACCACGTCCAGCGTGGGGCTGCCGGTGATCGCGGTCTTGAACTTGCGGGGCAGGTTCACGTACTCGGGGTTGCCCACGAACTCCTCGCGCAGGGCGGCGAGGTTCTCGCTGGGGTCGATGATCGCGTTCTTCTCCACGCCGGCCACCGGGCTGCCCAGGAACACGCGGGGCGTGTCGCCGCAGGCCTCGGTGGTGGTCAGGCCCACGGAGTCCAGGCGCTCCCACATCTCCGGGACGTCCTCGATGCGCAGCCAGTGCAGCTGGATGTTCTGCCGGTCCGAGACGTCCGCCGTGCCGCGGGCGAAGTCCCGGGAGATGCCTCCCACCACGCGGGCCTGCCCCGTGCTCAGCTGCCCGCCGTCCAGGCGGATGCGCTGCATGAAGTACTCGTCCGAGAGGGACTCGGCGTCCAGCTTGGAGGTGTTCGCGCCGGCCACGCCCTGCTTGCGCTGCGTGTACAGGCCCAGCCAGCGGAAGCGGCCGTGGACGTCGTCCGTGGGGATCGAGGCGTAACCCGTCTTCGAGTACGTGTCGAGGATCCGCTGCTTGACGTCGAGCGAGTTCTCCTCAGCCTTGAACTCCTCGTTGTGGTTCAGGGGCGTGCGGCCGCTGACCTTCCACTGGCCCAGATCGGTGCCCTTGCGGGGTCCGCGCACGCGCCCGGATGCACTCTTGGGGGGCGCTGTCCCGGTGTCTGCGGAGGTGGTCATGGGTGCTCCTTGGGTGAGAGGGAGGCGAGTCGCTCCAACGTACCGACCGGCCCACCCGCACCCATACTTTCCGTCACAAACACGTCACATACTCGGCGTCCTCCCACGTCACAGCGCTTTTCCCCGGGGACGACGACGCCCCCCGGGCGGTGCGGTGCGCGCGGCCGGTGCGCGAGCGGCGTCGTCGTCCGGTGGTGCTGGAGGCACGCACGACCGACCAAGCGGGCGGGGCCGCCTGCGCGATCCCGCCCGCCCGTGGTGCCGGCGCCCCGAGGGGCGCCGACTCAGCCCTCGTAGCTCTTGGGGGCCTGCCGCGCGCGCTGCTGCAGCTCGCGCGTGGACTTGTCCTCGTAACCGCGGTACTTGGGCCCGGTCTGGCCGTTCTTGCGACGCTTGTCCCGGTTCTCGCCCTTGCCCGGCTGGTCGCTCACGCTGCCCGGGAACTGGGGCTTGTTGTCCCGGTTCTTGCGGAACACCTGGATCACGGACGGACGCGGCATGGAGAACTCGCCCGGCTCCAGGCGCGTGGGCAGCGCGTAGTCCGGGAAGTAGGAACGGGGCTGCTCGAAGGAGCCGTCCTCACCCGGGTGCTGCACGGAGATGTAGACCATGCCCTCGGTGTCGTGGACCACCGGGCCGCACGTCTCGGCGTCCTGCGGGACTGAGAGGAACTGCTGCACGCGGCCGCGCTCCGCGCCGTCGAGGGTGACCTTGAACAGCCCGTCGTTGTAGCCGATCTTGGACGGCGCACCATCCGTGGAGATCCACAGGTTGCCGGAGTTGTCGAAGGCCACGTTGTCCGGGCAGGAGATCGGGGAGACGTTCTCCTTGGGGAAGCCGCCGAAGTACGTGCCGGAGTCCTTGGTGGGGTCACCGCACACCAGCAGCAGGTTCCAGTCGAAGCGGGTTGCCTGCGGGAGGTTGTGGCGCTCGGTGAGCTCCAGGACGTAGCCGTCCCGGTTGCCGGTCTTCGGGTTGGCCTCGTCCACGCCGGCCTTGCCCGCCGTGCCGCGGTCCGAGTTGTTCGTGAGCGCCGCGTAGACCTTGCCGGTGTGGGGGTTGGGCTCCACGTCCTCCGGGCGGTCCATCTTGGTGGCGCCGGCCTTGTCCGCGGCCAGGCGGGTGTACACGAGCACCTGCTCCACGGACATGCCCTTGATCATGGACTTCCCGCCCTTGACCAGCGGCAGCCACTCGCCGGAGCCGTCGAACTCGCCGTCCCGGGGCAGGGTGCCGTCCCCGGTGATCTGCTTCTTGGGCGAGTTGCCCTTGAGCCGGGCCACGTAGAGGTCGCCCTCGGACAGCAGGGTCATGTTGTGCTTCTTGTCCCCCTGCTTGTACTTCTTGGCGGAGACGAACTTGTAGATGTACTCGAACTTCTCGTCGTCACCGGAGTACGCCACCACGGTGCCGTCGTCGCCCACGCGCACGTTGGCGCCCTCGTGCTTGAAGCGGCCCATCGCGGTGTGCTTGAGCGGGGCAGAGTTCGGGTTCTGGGGGTCGATCTCCACGACCCAGCCGAAGCGGTTGGGCTCGTTCTTGTACCCGGGGATGCGGGCGTCGAAACGCTTCTCCACCTCGGGCCAGCGGCGCGAGGGCATGGTGGTGGGGAAGCCGTAGCGCTTCTCCTCGGCGGTGCCGGAGGTGATGAAGTACTGGTGGACGTTCTCCTCGCCGGAGAGCACGGTGCCCCACGGGGTCACGCCGCCGGAGCAGTTGTTCTGGGTGCCCAGCACGCGCTTGCCGGTGGGGTCGTCCTGGGTTGTGAGCAGGTCCGAGCCGGCCGCGGGGCCGTCCACGACGAACGGTGTGGTCAGGGTGATGCGCCGGTTGCGGGCGCCGCCGCGCACGTAGGTCCAGGGCTCCCCCACCTTGGCGCGGGTGATCTCCACGACCGACATGCCGTGCGCCTGGATGGCGGTCTTGACCATGTTGGTGAGGTTCGTCTTCTCGTAGCCCGTGGGGAACATGGTGTTCTCGTTGGTGTACTCGTGGTTGTTCACCAGCACACCCGTGAGTCCGTTGGGGTCCGGGATGATGTCCAGGTAGTCCGAGTTGAAGCCGAACTGCTTGGACTGGGACTCCGGGCTCTGGTTCTTGGGGTCGAACTCCGGGGAGTCGTAGAACAGGGGATCGCCCCAGCGGATGATCGGCGACCAGTCGTAGCCCTTGGGGACGGTGAGGTCGTCCACCGTCATGTTCACCGGCTTGACGGGGGTGAAGTCCAGGCGCGCCCTGCCCTGGCCCCAGTAGCCGTACGTGGCCTCCGCTGGCTGGGCGGTCGCGGCCACCAGCCCCACCGTCACCGCCCCGGCGGCACCGAGCCCGAGTGCGGCGCGGCGGCTCATCGCGGCGGAGATGACGTCGTGCACGTACTCGTTGGACGAGGTGTTGGCGTCCGGGGTCATGCACTGGCTGCCGCACTTGAGCTCGCACGTGAGCGGGCTGCGCTTGCCGTTCACGTGGCCCAGCATGGGCAGGAGACGGCGGCGTTCTGGTGCTTGGGTCATGGAGTGGCTCCCTGGGTGAGACATGCGTTCGTGCATGTCAGCGAGTGTTTCCGTGTGCCACCTCACCACCCCGGTGTGATCGCCGTGCGACCGTTGGGCGAACTGGAGGTTAACCCGGTGGGCACCCACCCGGCGTCGTGCACCGCGGCGACGACGGTCCCGCGGCAGGCCGCGAGCGGCGTCGTCGCCCCCTGGTCTACTGCGCGGCAAGCAGCGCGTGGGTGCGGCGCATCCGGTCCAGCCACCAGTCCCGCCGCTCGCCGGTGATGGCGTGCTCGGCGAGCAGCGCCTCGTCCACGGCGACGTCCCGCACGGGCAGGAACCCGTCCACGGGGCGCAGGGGCTCGGCGGTCACGTCCGCGGTCATGAGCGAGAGGGTGCCGAGCCCGCACGCGTACGGCAGCTCGGGCAGCGCGGCAGCCAGGGCGACGCCCGCGCGGATCCCCACGGAGGAGTCGATGGCCGAGCTCACGACGGCGGGCAGCCCCGCCTGCGCCACGATGTCCAGGGCCCGGCGCACTCCCCCGAGCGGGGCCACCTTCACGACGATCAGGTCCGCGGCGCCGGCCCGCGCGACGGCCAGCGGGTCCTCGGCCTTGCGCACGGACTCGTCCGCGGCGATCAGCGTTCCCACGCCGTTGTCCCGCAGCCGACGCCGCACGCTCGCCAGCCCCTCGACGCTCGCCACGGGCTGCTCGGCGTAGGCGAGGTCGAACTCGCTCAGCGCGCCCAGCGCGGCCACGGCGGTGTCCTCGTCCCAGCCCGTGTTGGCGTCCACGCGCAGCTCGGCATCCGGGAGGAGGTGGCGGACGGCGGCGACGCGGGCGACGTCGTCCGCGAGGCCCTGCCCGCGTTCGGCCACCTTGATCTTCACGGCGTGGACCTGCCCGGCGTAGCCGCCGAGGACCTCAGGAACGCGCTCGGCGGGGACCGCGGGGACGGTGGCGTTGACGGGGACGCGGTCACGGACGGGCTCCGGGAAGCCCTGCCACGCGGCCTCGATGCCGGCGCGCAGCCACTGGGAGGCCTCGGCGTCCTCGTACTCGGGGAACGGACCGAACTCGCCCCCGCCGGCGGGGCCGCGGAAGACCACGGTTTCACGCTGGGTGACGCCGCGGAAGGTGACGCGCATGGGGAGGGAGACCACGTGGGCGGAGTCGAGGAGGTCGGCGAGCGGGGGGAGGGTGAGGTGCGGGGTGGGCATGGGTCCAGGGTAGGCGGCGCCCAGGGGCGGTACCCGGCATCGTCGACGAGGCTCCAGCGGCCGTCGGTTCGCGCGGTTCCATAGTCGGCGCCGTTCGTCAGTCCGCGAGCCTCCGCGCCGCCCGACGCCGGTCTCGCGGGGAATTCCCGTGGATTCCTTCCCCGGAGAGTGCACGGACACCCGCGACGGGCTGGAGGTTAAGGGCTGCATATCAAGAATGCACACCTACTGATAAGTGTAAATACATATAAATATCCGCAGCTGCACGCAACACCCCTAGCCGGGGCGGCATTGCGCTGTCATGAAAGGACAAGTGTTTGCATCCGCAATGCAACAGCTGCCATTCTGGGAACAGCCCACACTTCGTGGACTTTTTACTGGTGCGGTGCGTCCGGGGGGACAAACCCGCACCCACAGGGAACCCGGGGGATCCCCTAATGCATGTATTTACATTGATTAGCTCCGCGCCACTCTACGAGTCCCTCCAGGGCTTTCTGCAGGGCGGCAGCCGCGTACTCCTCATGATCGCCATGGCCCTCTTCCTGGCGTACATGCTGTTCTTCCTGAGCACCATGTCGATCGCGAGCGCCATCACCACATGGCACCACGTCCGCCGCCGTCCCCGGCAGGCCGCGCACCCGCGGACCATGGCCCCCGTGGTGCCTGCGCAGGAGGTGCCCCACCAGCAGGTGCCGCGGCACGGCCGGCACGCCCTGCGCACGGAGGCCTGAGCCATGATTCTGCTCTTCGGCCACCGGATCGACCTGGTCCTGGTTCTCGCCGTGACGCTCGTGGCTCTCAGCGTCCTGTACGGCATGTTCATCCTGGTGCTCTCCCGCTTCGAGCCCCGCAGCGCCCAGGACCGTCGCGTGCGGATCGCCGCGCTGCCAGAGCACCTCAAGGTGGTCTTCGTGATCCCGTGCCTCAACGAGGACCGGGTTCTAGGGGCCAGCCTCGACCGCCTCACCGCGCTGGAGCACCCGAACATGGAGATCGTGGTGATCGACGACGGCTCCGAGGACGCCACCCCCGACATCGTGCGCTCGTTCCCGGATCACCGGGTCCACCTGTTCCAGCGCACCCTGCCACACGCACGGGAGGGCAAGGGCGAGGCCCTCAATGCGGCCATCCAGCACCTGCGGGGCAGCGAGCTGCTCGCTGGCACCTCCCCGCATGACGTGGTCGTGTGCGTCATGGACGCGGACGGCCGCCTGGACCCCCACGCGCTCGAGGACGTCATGCCGCTGTTCAAGGACCCGGCCCTGGGTGCGGTGCAGATCGGGGTGCGCATCAACAACCGCGAGCACAGCCTCCTGGCGCGCATGCAGGACCTCGAGTTCGTGCTCTACACGCACGTGTTCCAGCGCGGCCGACGCCACCTGGGCAGCGTGGGCCTGGGCGGCAACGGCCAGTTCGTGCGTCTGTCCGCGCTGGACGGGCTGGGCGTCTCGCCGTGGTCCCGGAGCCTCACGGAGGACCTGGACCTGGGCGTGCGGCTGCTCATGGACGGGTGGCAGACCGAGTTCGTCTCCACCGCGTCCGTCCACCAGCAGGGGCTGGTGGACGTCAAGCGGTGGGTCAAGCAGCGCACCCGCTGGTTCCAGGGGCACCTGCAGTCATGGAACCTCGTGCCGTGGGTGCTGCGTGACCTCTCGGGGAGCCGGCGGGCGGACCTGGTCTACCACCTGACCAGCCCGTTCCTGCTCCTGCTCACCTCTTTCCTCTCCCTGGCGTTCGCGTTCTGGGCGCTGGACCTCGGGCTCGGCATCGTCACCGGACACGCGGTGGTCTCGGGGTGGTGGCTGTCCTCCTACCTGATCGCGTTCGGCCCGGCACTGCTCTACGGCCTCGTGTACTGGTCCCAGGAACGGCACAGCGGCCTGGGAGTCCTCTCCGCCGTGGTGCTCATGCACCTCTACGTGCTCTACGCCGTGCTCTGGTACGTCGCCGGGTGGAAGGCCGCGTGGCGGGCGGTGCGCGGGCAGAACGGCTGGTCCAAGACGGAGCGCGTGGTGGAGGACCAGGAGCAGAAGGACGAAACCGCACACGAGCTGATGGCGGAGGCGCATGCATGAGCCGGCGACGCGGCGTCGTCGTCCTCTGCGCGCTGCTGGTGCTCGCGGTGCTGGCCGTGGCGGCAGTGAATAACCTGTGGCGCGTGCAGCCGTGGGCAGACGGCTCCACGCACGGCCGCTGGCAGGTCATGTACACCGGCTACGGCACCGTCAAGGGCAACGACCGGCAGGTGCTGCTCGAACCGCACGTCGCGGAGGCCGCGACCATCACCCACGGTGCGCTCGTGCACACCACCGAGTCCTACGAGGAAGCGGACTTCGCTGTCACGGTGCGCACGGAGGAGCAGCTGCGGCGCAACGACGAGCCCAACGCGTGGGAGGTGGGGTGGGTGCAGTGGAACCTGCGGGACAACGACCACTTCTACGCGGTGGCCCTGAAGCCCAACGGCTGGGAGATCTCCAAGCAGGACCCGGCCTACCCCGGGGCGCAGCGCTTCATCGCCTCCGGTGACAACCGCACGTTCCCCGTGGGCAGGGACTACCGCGTGGAGGTCACCCAGGACTGGCCCACCATGACCGTCACCGTGGACGGCACGGAACTGGCCTCCGTCACGGACGAGGAGTCGCCCTACCGCGGCGGCGGGATCGGTCTCTACACGGAGGACGCCAAGGTCCTCTTTCACGACTTCGAGGTCACGGCGCAGCGCTGATCAGCTGGCCTCGCGAACCGGGGCGGGGTGAGCGGCGCCCGCGAGCGACGTCGCGCCCGCAGCACCGGTCGGCACCGGCGCCGGAGACCGACGTCCGGCCGAGAAGGCACCACGCACGACATTCCACCACTGCGCCCGACGGATGCGGGCCCTAGGGGAAGCAGCAGACGATGGACCATAACTACAGACTCACACGGCGCGCGCGGCTGGCCTGGCTCACGGGACTCGCTGTGGTCCTGGTGATCGCCCTGGTGGTGGTCTTCGGGCTGACGAGCAGCACCCTGGTGGATGGGCAGGCCTCCTCCGTGGCCAAGCAGTACGCGGACCCGGCGCTGGACGGGGAGAGCTCCACCGCCCCGGAGGAGCAGGTCTCCGCGTCCTACGGTCGCGAGGGCGGGACGTCCACGCTCGTGCTCTACGACGGCACCGGAGACTACGCGGACGACGACGCCCTGTACGCAATTGCCACCGGGAACCTGCTGAGCCACTTCGGCACCACCGAGCTCAAACCCGTGGCGCAGTACACGGACGGGATGCTGGAGGGCTACGACGCGACCGTCTACCTTGGCACCGACTACCGCTCCACCCTTCCCGAAGCGTTCCTCTCGGACGTGCGCACCTCTGACAAACCGGTCATGTGGCTCGACCAGAACGTCAACGAGCTGGTGCGCCCGGACGACGACGCCGCGGCGTTCGTGGCGAGGTACGGCTGGGACCCACGCGCGACGTCGTCCGTGGCCAGTTCGCGTGTGACGGCCGTGTCATACGGCGGCCAGGACGTGCACCGCGAGACCGAGGGGGTCAAGGACCTCACCGTCCCGTTCACCGGCAAGGCCGCGACCAGAAGTGGAGATGCGGTGGAGGTGCTGGCGACGTCGCAGTGCCGCGACGGATCCCGCGCCGTGTCCTGCACCGCGGCCGCCAGCGGACCCACGGAGGTGCCCTGGGCCGTCCGCTCGGGAAACCTGACGTACCTCGCAGAGGTGCCGCTGGACTACATCGACTCCAACGACGTCTACCTGGTCTACGCGGACCTCTTCTACGACCTCCTCGGCTCCGAGGCGAAGCCCACCAAGCAGGCGGCCGTGCGCCTGGAGGACGTGGGGCCCGAGTCCGACCCCGCGGACCTGAGGCGGGTCGCGGACTACCTGGCCTCCGAGAACGTGCCGTTCCAGGTGGCCGTGATCCCCATCCAGCTGGGCAAGAACAAGGACGGCTCCGACTGGTACGGGCTCACACTCTCCGACCGACCCGAAGTGGTCTCCGCGCTGAAGTACATGCAGGGCAAGGGCGGCACGCTCATCCAGCACGGCTCCACGCACCAGATGGGCACCGGCAACAACCCCTACAGCGGGCGGTCCGGCGAGGACTACGAGTTCTACAAGTACGCGTGCACCACCACGGACACCGCCCCCTACACGTTCAAGGACTGCACCAACGACTCCTACATCACGCCCGTGGGCAGGGCGGCCCAGGACGACGTCGCCCAGTGGACCCAGCGCCTCGAAGCCGGCCGCGAAGTCATGGCAGAGGCCGGACTCGGCGACACCACGATCTTCGAGACACCGCACTACGGCGGGTCCGTGAACTCCTACGTGGCCATGGCCCGCGAGTACGACGCCCGCTACGAACAGGGCGACTACTACGCCAGCAGCCTCACGGGGAAGGCCTCCGAGGCCGCCAAATCCTACAGCCAGCAGTTCCCCTACACCGTGCACGACATCTACGGCGGCACCGTCTACCCCGAGAACCTCGGCAACATCACCGAGGGCGAGCAGAACAACCATGCCGCCCGCACCCCGGAGTTCCTGGTCTCACGGGCCAACGCGAACCTGACCGTGCGCGAATCCACCGCGAGCTTCTTCTTCCACCCCTACCTGGACCTGAAATACCTCAAGCAGACGGTGCAAGGGATCAAGGAGCTCGGATACGAGTTCACGCCGGTCACGGAGCTGAAGTAGCGTCCGGGTCGGCGCCCCCACTCGGGGCGCCGACCCGGACGCACAACACCGTGGGTTCAGCCGTGGGTCAGCGCCTCTCCACGAGCGCGGTCGTGTTCTGGGCGGTGCGGATCATGGAGATCACGAACTCCAGGAACACGCGCATCAGCACGATGTTGATCAGGACGCTCACGAGCCCGAAGACCACGAACAGCAGACCCGCGGCGCTCTCCGTGAGTGCGACCAATCCAGAGATCACCACGATCAATCCGCCCAGTGCGCTGAGTGCGATCGACAGGACGTAGATGAACTTCGCGAACTTGATGGTGATGAAGTGCTTGAAGTCCAGGTCGAACAATGCGGCCAGGAAGCCCGGCTCGCTGTCGGGGCGGTGCGGCGCGTGCGGGGGCTGCGCAGCGCCGTCGTGCGGGGCGGGATACGCATCGTGGCGGGGGGTGCTACCGGCGGCGTAGGGGTGACCACCGTCCGCTCGGGGACCGGCCACCGGCTCCCGGGGATCGTTGTGGTCGTAGCGGGGGTAATTCTGCTCGGACATGACACTCCTCGTGGGGGGCGATAAGTGAAGGACACGGGGCCGCGGGCAGCAGCCCCGCCCTCATTCTGACCCGCGGGCGTGCATTCGCAGACGATTGCTCTGTGACGCCGACGTCGAAGCGCGGACATTACGCGCCGGACGACGCCGCGCCGCGCGGCTCCCCGGCTCCCCCTTCCCGAACGGGCCCGTGCTCGAGGTGAGCGGCCGGTCCCCCCTGGAGCGCTCAGTTGTCCGCGCCCCCTGGCAGGTGCCCGCGGGACCCAGAACGCGCGAACACCCGGCCAGGATCACTGACCGGGTGTTCGCACGCGTGTGAACGTCAGGGGTGGGCGGCCTTCGGCGGCCGGGAGCCCCGCACGGTGGTCAGCCCACCGCGCCCGGGCCCGCCGAACTCACCCGGGGTCCGCTCACCCCCGGGGCGTCACTCGCTGATCTCGGAGTTGCTCGTGGGGTCCTCGTCCACGCCCATGCCCGGAACCTCGGGGGTGGCTGCGTTGGACTTGACGGCCTCCTCGATGCGCTGACCGATGTTCTCGTCCACGTTCTTCCAGTACTGGAAGGCGTTGGAGAGCACCGGCTCCGCGACACCCTCGAGGGCGCCGGCCACGGTCTGCACGAACCGCGCGCGCTGCGCGTCGTTGAAGACCTCGCGGATCAGGGTGCCCGGCTGGCCGAAGTCGTCGTCGTCCTGACGCAAGGTGTAGGCCTCGCGGACCAGAGCGCCGTCGTCCTCCCAGCCATTGTCCACGGGACCGGTCTCGTCCGACCAGGAGTCACCGAAGGAGTTCGGGGCGTACACCCGCCGGGCGCCGCTGTGGTGATACGTCATGCTGCCCTCGAAGTTGTAGGTGTGCACTTCGTTGATCGGGCGGTTCACCGGCAGCTGCTGGAAGTTGGTGCCGACGCGGTAGAGCTGGGCGTCCGCGTAGGCGAAGGTGCGCCCCAGGAGCATCTTGTCCGGGGAGTTGCCGGTGCCCGGGACCATGTTCGCCGGGGAGAAGGCCGCCTGCTCGATCTGGGCGAAGAAATTCTCCGGGTTGCGGTTCAGGGTCATGGTGCCCACCTTGTGCCGCGGGTAGTCCTTCTTAGACCAGGTCTTGGTCAGGTCGAAGGGGTTGAACCGGTAGGTCTTGGCCTCCTCGTACGGCATGATCTGGAAGTACAGGTCCCACTTCGGGTACTCGCCCCGCTCGATCGCCTCGAACAGGTCGCGACGGTGGACGTCGCCATCGGCTCCGGCCAGGCGCTCGGCCTCTTCGTTGCTCAGGCTCTCCACGCCCTGCCGCGACTCGAAGTGCCACTTGACCCAGAACTTCTCGCCCTCGGCGTTGACCAGCATGTAGGTGTGCGAGCCGTAGCCGTTCATGTGGCGCCAAGTCTTGGGCAGGCCGCGCTCACCCATCAGGTAGGTGACCTGGTGGGCGGACTCGGGGTTGTTGGTCCAGAAGTCCCACTGCATGGTGCCGTCACGCAGCCCGGAGTCCGGCAGGCGCTTCTGCGAGCGGATGAAGTGCGGGAACTTCATGGGGTCGCGCACGAAGAACACCGGGGTGTTGTTCCCGACCATGTCGAAGTTGCCTTCTTCGGTGTAGAACTTCAGGGCGAAGCCACGGACGTCACGCCAGGTGTCCGGGGAGCCCAGCTCGCCGGCCACGGTGGAGAAGCGGGCCAGCATCTCGGTCTTCTTGCCCGGCTGCAGGAAGTCCGCCTTGGTCCACTGCGAGACGTCCTCGGTGACCTCGAAGGTGCCGAACGCGCCGGCGCCCTTGGCGTGCGGACGACGCTCGGGGATGTTCATCCGGTTGAAGTGCTGCAGGGTCTCCACCAGCTGGTGGTCGTGCAGCACGATCGAACCGTTGGGGCCGGTGGTCAGCGAGTTGCGGTCGCTGACAGCGGGAATGCCGGCCTGGGTCGTGGACCCGGTGGCGTGCGGTGTGGATTCCGTCATCGCGTACTCCTTGATGGGATTGGGATGGGTGGGTGAACCGGTGGCCCAGAGGGGTTCCCGGAGCTCAGGGGGGGCCTACACGGGCGCCGCGGTCGCACCGGCCCGCTGGGCCGAGCAGTCGGAGCACACGCCTTGGTAGACGACATCGGCCACGTGGATGCTCATCCCGTGGGTCTCGCTGGGAGTCAGGCACGGTGCATGCCCCACGGCACAGGCCACGTCCTCGATGCGTCCACACACCGTGCACACGGCATGGTGGTGGTTGTCATCGACCCGGGTCTCGTACCGCGCCGGGGAGTTCGCCAGGTCCAGCTGGCGCAACAGTCCGGCGTCCGTGAGCGAGTGCAGCACCACGTAGATGGACTGCACCGTGATCTCCGGCAATGCCGTGCGCACGTCCGCGAGCACTTCGTCCGCGGTGGCGTGCTGGTGGCGCTCGACAGCGTCCAGCACCGCCAGTCGGGGCTTGGTGACCCGCAGTCCGGCCGCCCGGATCCGATCGGTCCACGGCACGGCCACGACGGCGCCGCCACCGTTCTCCCGTCCCCCGGGCTGATCGGTCAGAGTGGTCGAGGTCATAGCTTCACTGTGTCATGTTTTGAGTTACTCATCAAAAGGTTGCGGTGTGTGCCGGACGACGTAGGGGTGACGGGAGGGTGAACCCTCGGGGAGGGCGGCTTCCCCCTCCTCACCTTCTGGCGCCGTGGCAAACGCTCTGTGAAGTACCAGCGGGCGTTCCAGAAGCACATCGAACGCGAGAAGCTGCCGCTGAAGACGCTGGTGGCATTCTCGGGCTCGCTGCCGGATCCGGATGTTACCGCGATCGGTAACGCGGCCGTGCCGGAGGTGACCGAGGCGTCCATGAACCCGGAACTGCGCGGGAGGGGCCTGGCCGGGGTGTTTAGCCAGGAGGACCAGAACATCCTGATCGTGGCGAACAAGTACCAGACGGGTTTCGACCAGCCGCTACTCACGGCCATGTACGTGGACAAGCAGCTCTCCGGGATCGCCGCGGTGCAGACGCTGTCGCGGCTCAACCGGCGCGCGGACGGCAAGAAGAACACGTACGTGCTGGACTTCGTCAACGACCCCGCCCAGATCCTGGCGGCGTTCCAGGACTACTACGAGGACGCGCGCATCGAAACCGATTCGGACCCGGACCTCGTGGCCAAACAGATGACCAAGCTGGATGCCGCCAACATCTACACACCCGCGGAGGTCGACCGGGTGTGGGCGGCGTGGTCGGACAGGAACGGCAAGCGCGGCGCGCTGACCTCGGCGCTGGTGCCGGCGGTCGAGCGGTTCACCAACCGCTGGTCCCGCGCCGTGTACGACGACGACGCCGCAGCGCGCGACGAGCTCGACGAGTTCCGTTCCCTGCTGGGCCAGTACACGAAGTCCTATGCGTTCTTCTCCCAGATCCTCAACTTCGGGGACACGTACTACCTCAAGCTCTCGGTGTTCGCGGACCTGTTGGCGCGACTGCTGCGCGAGCAGCTGGACGGCGGCGAGCGCGAGACGGTGACGGCGGACGACGTCGTCCTCACCCACTACCGGCTGGAGAAGCAGCGGGACGAGGACCTGCAACTGGAGGACGGCGAGGCCCGAGGGCTGCAGGGCATGACCGAGGCCGGCATGACCCGCCAGCAGGAACGCGAGCGGGCGGCCAAGGCCGAGCTGGTGGAGAAGGTCAACAGATTCCTCGGAGGCCTGGACGCCAGCGACGAGCACAAGGTGAGCGCGGTGGAACTACTGGTCCGCGAGGCCGCCGAGAACAAGGACCTGCAGCAACAGGCGCGCAACAACACCAGGGTGGACTTCTCGCATTCCCCGCAGGTGCGTCTTGTGCTGGAGGATTCCGTATGGAATCAGAACCGCCAGTCCGAGGCGATCGCCAAGCGACTCCAGGAGCTCCCGCCCACCGATCTGGTGGAACTGGCCATGGCGTTCGATTTGTGGGAACGGTCGCGGGCAGGGTAGGGGTTATCCCTGAAAGCACGTGTTAGGGGGCCGCGAGGCCGGGGGGAACTCAGGAGAACGAGTGAATTCGACACGACGCGGTGGCACGGGGGACGTGGCAACCGCAACGGACGGGGCGCCGCGCAAGCGGCGACTGGTGGGGATCGATGCCGCCCGAGGGCTGGCACTGATCGGGCTCATGGCCATCCACCTGCTGCCCGCGTGGAACGAGCAGACCGGGGAGGCCAGCTGGTCCTGGCGGTTGTTCTCCGGGCACTCGGCGGCCCTGTTCGCGCTGCTGGCCGGAGTGGGCCTGGCGCTGGGCTCCGGCGCCCGGCAACCCCGCGAGGGACGAGCCCTGACCGCTGACCGGGTGAGTGTCCTGGTCCGCGCCCTGCTGATCGTCACGGTGGGTATGACCGTCAACGCCGCGATGCCGGAGGATCCTCCCGCCTACAACATCCTGTTCTACTACGGCATGTTCTTCATCCTGGCCATCCCGTTCCTGCATGCCCGCCCCAGGACGCTGTTCATCTGGGCCGCCGCGTTCGGGATCCTCTCGCCCCTGCTGATGCAGCGCATGCTGGATGTCCTGCCGGAGTGGTGGTACTACAACCCCACCCTGCCCAATGTCCTCAGCAACCCCGCGGGCACGCTGTCTCAGCTTCTGCTGACCGGCAACTACCCGGCGCTGCCGTACATGACGTACCTGCTGGTCGGGATGGGGCTGGGCCGCTTGGATCTGCGAGCAGTGCGCACCCAGGTCCGCTTGGTGATCGTGGGCGTCGTGCTCACCGTGTTGGCCCAGCTCGTGTCCGCCGTGCTCCTCTACGGCCTCGGAGGCTACTCCGTATTGCAGGAGGCATCGCGCTTGAGCGAGTCCACGCTCGACGAGATCCTGGTGTGGGGTACCGGCTCACTACCGACCGACACCGGGTGGTGGTTGGCCATCACGACCCCGCATTCCAACACGCCGCTGGCCATTGCGACCAGCCTCGGACTGAGTCTGGCGGTGCTGGGGGTGTTCCTGCTGATCAGTCAGAAGATCGGGGACTGGCTCCTGCCGTTGTCGGCGATGGGATCGATGACCCTCACGCTGTACTCGGCGCACCTGCTGGCCCTGTCCCTCGAGCTGCATTACGACTCCCCCTACCTCTGGTACCTCGTGCACGTACTTGTGGCCGCCGTCTTCGCGGTCATCTGGCAACGGACTCTGGGGCAGGGACCGCTCGAGCGGGTGGTCGCCTACTGCGCGAAGAGGACGCGTCGCCTCGTCGCCGGGCAGGGCGGCAATGCCAATCCTGGAAAGACCCGCAACTCCTAACTGGCGCCAACCTTGTCCCGCGGTACCCGCTCTGGCGTTCGACCTACGGGAGCGGCTGCGGGCAGGGTGAGGTGGAGTGACGACATTTTGAATATTTCGAATAGCCAGTAGGGTAGAAACATGACAACCGCCCCGCTGGATCGCTCAACTGTCGCACCCACCCCGGCTCATGAGGAAGAACTGAAAGCCCTCGCGGCCTTCCTCGAGGCCACGCCCTCAGCACAGGGCCGCGGGATCCCATATCTGGTGTCTCCGACCGGAGCCACACAGCAGATCCCCGCTGAGGTCTACTCCCTGCTCACACACGTCGTGGACGCGCTTGCCAACAACCGCGGCGTCTCCGTGGTACCTACCAACGCGAAGCTGACCACCCAGCAAGCTGCTGATCATCTGGGAATTTCCCGGCCGACACTGGTCAAGCTGCTGGAGCAAGGTGATATCCCATTCACCAAAGTCGGAAGGCACCGCAGAGTCCTGCTGACTGATCTCATTGCCTACGAAGAACGCCTCGAGAAGACACGCCGCGAAGGCCTCCGACAGGCAACTCACGAGGCAGCTAACCACGGCACATACTTCGACATCCCGGCAGACCCGGCCACCCGGTAAATCCCCATGTCGTTCCCGGTGGTTCTCGATGCATGCGTATTGATTCCCATGCCTATCGCAGATCTACTACTGCGTCTGGCAACGGCCAAGCAATTCAGGCCGCTTTGGTCGGATGAGATTCTGAACGAGGTAGAGCGCAATCTGGTGAAGAAACTTCACAAGGACCCGCACAGCGCTCGCAGACGCGTGAACGCCATGCGGGGCTTCTTCCCCGACGCTCTGTTCGAGAACGACGAGAGCCTCGTGCCTGCCATGACCAATGACCCCAAGGACAGACATGTGCTGGCGGCAGCGGTCCGTTCAAGAGCCGAGCTCATCGTGATATCCAACGAGAAGGACTTCCCGGCGACCGCCCTCAAGCCCTATGACGTTGCGATGGAGTTCCGTCACGGAAACGTGTCTGCCACCAAGGGCAAGTAATGGCGACAACGGTTGAGAGCCTCTATCCCCCGGAACTCATCCAGTCAGTCGGACACGTCGTGATGTCCGCAGCGTGGCTAGAGGACAAAGCTGGCGAACTGGTCCACCTCACGACAATGGTGCAGGGCGGTGATCCCAACATCCCGACGAAGGGATGGGCGGCATCTGGTGGGCAACTAGTGACCGAGTTCAAGAAGGTAGCTGATGAGCAGTTAGCGGAGCGACTGGAGAAGGCCCTTGAACTTCGCAATGACGTCGTTCACGGGGTGTTCGTTGGCGGCGAGGTGTTTGGCCCCGCGGAATCGAGTGAAACGCCGACCTTGGCCACGATGAAGAGGCAGCTCGGCCGGTCGAATCCGCCTCAGTACAGCATCAAGGGGTGGATGGACACCGGCTTGGCCACATTGGCATCCGAACTTTCCGCGATTGAAGAGCTCATCGACGAGGAAATCAGCTACGCAATGGGTCTGAAAGTGCGTCCCAATCCGGGAGCGAATCCGTGATTGGCATAGAGCTGGCGGACTAGGCCGCGGTAGAGCTCCGTCACGTAAACGTGTCTGCCACCAAGGGCAAGTGACATTGTGCGTGGCTTCCACGCCTGATTGGCGGAGCGCTTGCTTGGCCGATATAGGCTGCAAGCACTATGAGTGAAATTGAGATCCCGAAGTATCACGAGTTCCATTGGCCTGCCGTCGTGGCTCTGCGCGAGCTGGGCGGATCCGCGACCATCGAAGAACTCAATGACAAGGTGATTGCGGACGGTGGTTTCACAGAGGCTCAGCAGTCCGTCCTCCATAAGGACGGTCCCTCGACAGAGATCGAATATCGCTTAGCGTGGGCACGAACATACCTGAAGGGGATGGGTCTGGCCATAAACTCCGAACGCGGAGTTTGGAGCCTGACCGACGACGGCCGTGTAGTAGCCGAGAGCCAACTCGAACCACTGCGGAAGACGTACCTGTCGGCCTACCGGAACAAGCGCAAATCTGACTCCAGCGACGAGTCGCCTTTGCCTTCCACTGACGGGGAACGGGAGGAAATCACGTGGCAGGACGAGCTGCTGGATGAAGTGATGAAGCTGTCTCCCGGAGCCTTCGAACGCCTGGCTCAACGCTTGTTGCGCGAAGCGGGCTTCGTCAATACCCAGGTGACCGGCCGCTCTGGCGATGGTGGAATAGATGGTCAGGGTGTTTATCGCCTGTCGCTGTTGTCGTTCCCTGTTTTCTTCCAGTGCAAGAGGTATGTAGGCAGTGTCGGCGCTGGGGCAGTGCGGGACTTCCGGGGTGCTATGGCCGGTCGTGGAGAAAAGGGACTGTTGATCACGACGGGCACGTTCACTGCCGAGGCAAAGAACGAATCCACGCGGGACGGCGCTCCTCCGCTGGACCTCATCGATGGGAAGCGGCTTTGCCATTTGTTGAAGGAATACAAGCTGGGCGTGTCTGTGTCCACAAGGATGGTCGAAGATGTCACCGTCCTCCCAGGATTTTTCGCTGAACACTTTGGGTGATTGGCTGCGGGGCGGCTGTAGTTCCATTGCAGAAAGGCATGTAAAGCCAAAAAATTACTGCATGGTGACTTGCGCCCTATATCTCCGTATCTCCCTCGACGCCACTGGCGAACGGTTGGCCGTCGAGCGTCAACGGGAGGACTGCCTCGAGATCGTCCAGGACCGGGGTTGGACCCTGGCTGGCGAGTATGTGGACAACTCCATCTCCGCTTCCGACGCTCGTAAGAAGCGCCCCGGCTACGACCAGCTCTGCGAGGACTACGACGCGGGCCAGTTCGAGGCCCTGGTGTGCTGGGACCTGGACCGCCTCACGCGCCAGCCGCGACAGCTTGAAGACTGGATTGACCGTGCAGCGAAGCACGGGCTCAAGCTGGTCACGGCCAACGGTGAGGCCGACCTGACTACCGACGGCGGATGCATGTACGCCCGGATCAAGGCCGCTGTGGCCCGGGCGGAGGTGGAGCGCAAGGGTGCCCGCCAGTCGCGTGCCCAGCGCCAGAGGGCCGAGCACGGGAAGTCGCCCAAGGGCGTGCGGCTGACTGGCTACACCCTGGCTGGCGAGGTCATCGCGGAGGAGGCGGAGGTCATCCGTCGGATCTTCAAGCGCTTCTCCGCTGGGGACACCCTGAAGGGCATCGCCCGGGGCCTGGAGGAGGACCGCATCAAGACCAGGCGCGGCGGGGGCTGGTCGTCCTCGTCCGTCTCGACCATCCTGCGCAACGCACGGTACGCGGGCCGGTCCGTCTACAAGGGGCAGCAGATGGGAGCGGCCGCCTGGCCCGCCTTGGTCGGCGAGGCGCAGTTCGACGCCGTGCAGTCCCGGCTGACCGACCCCCGCCGCACGGTCAACCGTGCCGACACCGCCCGGAAGCACATCGGCTCTGGTGTCTACTACTGCGGGTCCTGTGGGGCGCGTGTGCGCTCGTCCTCGGGCATGGGTGGCGGTCTCCACCGCTACATCTGTCGGGACAACCACTTCTACCGCTCCGGTAAGCCGGTGGACGAGTAGGAGCCTGACCCGGGGGCGCATCTCCAGGTCTTGCCCGATGTCTATCTCAGGCTGACTGATTCAGGCTTCCTGACTTATCGGGAGCTCGCGCGAATGCGACGGTTCGGCGGCACGCGCCTGTGTCGCAGGTGCGAGCGAGAGGACCAGGAGCGAGGCGCAGATGCCCGCGAGTCCAGCCCATCCGATGGCGGGGAGGCGCTCACCGACGATGACCACGGCCAGGAGGGCGGCGATCGCGGGTTCAGCGAGCGTGAGCGTTGTCGCGGCGCTTGGAGTGACGCGCGTGAGGCCGTACCCGAAGAGCAGATAACCCAGGAACATCGGGACCAGTGCCATGTAGATTCCGACCATCATCGGTTGGGCGGAAGCGATGAGTGGTGCGCCGGTCAGCAGGAGTACGGGCATGAGGGCAATGCCGCCCAGCCCGAAGACAACGCCCATCGCTGCGGCGCGCCCGACGCCGCGGTTCATGAGGCGGTGAGCGCTCCACGAGTACATGGCGTAGGTCGCGCCAGCAACCAGGCCGAGGATGACGCCGGCGACCGTGGGGAGCGTCTCGCTTGGCGTGTCGTGCATCTTCGCAGCGCACAGTACTGCGCTGCCAGCGATGCCGAGCGCTGCGGCGAGCATCCACCAGCCGCTGAGTTTGCGTCGCTCGATCGCCCGCTCCAGGAGGCCCGAGGCGATCGGGGCAGAGCCGAGGGACACGACCGTGCCGACCGCGACACCGGCCAGATGCATCGAGCTGTAGAAGGCCAGCGGGTAGATCAGCACGGCTCCGGCCCCGGCGAGCACTGTCCCACGTTGCGAAGACAGTGCGGGCCGTTCCCGGCGGAGCGAGGGGGCGGCGATGGCTGCCTGCAGGATGCCGCCGATGCCGAGCGCTGCCGCGCCCATGGCCAGCGGCCCGACTGACGGTGCGAACGTCGCCGCAGTCCCCGTGGTGCCCCACAGGAAGGCGGCGGCGAGCACCGAGATGATGCCGGTGGGGGAGCCTCGCCTCACAGCGCGGCCAGCATCCGCGATGCGATGGCCCGGGCGTGCTCCAGGCGCGCAGGGGTTCCTTCGAGGCCCGACCGTGCGACGGCTCCTTCGAGAAGGAAGCTGAAGTGCTCGGCCAGCTCCCGTGCCTCGGCTTCGGTGGTCATGGATTCCAGGTTCTCGGCGAGAATCTTCTCCACCTGCTCCTTGTGCGCGCGTACGGAGGAGCGGGCGGGGTGTCCGGCCGGAAACTCGGCGGCCGCGTTGAGCAGTCCGCATCCTCGAAAGCCTTTGCCGTGGGCGTCGTTCGCGTGGTCGATGTAGGCGTCGAAGACTGCCACGACCCGGTCCGCGGCTGTCGAAGCTTTCGCAGAGCGTTGCCGATGGAGGTCGAGCCACTCCTCGTGGCGGGCGTTGATGTAGGCGCGGACGAGCTCCTCCTTGGACGAGAAGTTGTTGTAGAGGCTCTTCTTCGCGACACCGGCCTCAGAGGTGATCGTGTCGATCCCTGTTGCGTGCACGCCGTCCTCGTAGAAGCGTCTCGCCGCAGCATCGAGCAACCGCTCCCGCGCTGATCCTTGACTCATGTCGCACCTCTCGGTTGGTAGGTAGACCAGTCTACCTACCAACCGAGAGGTGCCTCAACATCTGTGCTCGTGGATGCTGATGAGTGCTGCCAGTAGGCTGCGACAAGATGGCCTGACGTTGTCCACGAGGTGTGCACTCGCACAGGTTGTTCCGTGCCGGAACTCGGTGCAGTCTCCGGATGACTTCTTACTCGACCAGTTGGATTTGGACCCCTCAACCGTGGTCCGCATCGCCAAAGAAGTGGTGGCTGACATGCGGAATCCGAAGATCACGTGGAATGGGTACCTCGAGGGTCTCGCTCGCATCGGCTTGCCCCTATGTGCTACGGAACTCGAAAAGCGGACCGTAGGAGTCGGCTAGAAGCCAGTTCCAAGGGGCACCCCACAACGCTGACTGCCCATCCTCATCGTCCCGGCCGTCGCTACGCCGGCGCTCACCCCAGTTCCCCGCTCCCCATGAAGCCCTCCAACCGCTCCAGGTACGGGGCGATGTCCAGCCCCTCCCCCGCGAGCCACTCGTCCGAGTAGTACTTGTCCAGATAGCGGTCCCCGGGGTCGCACAGCAGCGCGATCACGCTGCCCCGCTCCCCCGCCCGGACCATATCGGAGATGATGCGGAACGCCGCCCACAGCCCCGTGCCCGTGGAAGCCCCGGCCTTGCGACCGATCAGGGTGTCCAGGTGGCGGATCGCGGCGACCGCGGCGGCGTCGGGAACGCGGATCATCCGGTCGATCGCCGAGCCCATGAAGCTCGGCTCCACGCGCTGCCGGCCGATGCCCTCGATCCGGGACCCAAGCGGCGTCGTCACCGAGGGGTCCTGCTCGCGCCAGGCCGGGAGGAAGGCCGAGTTCTCCGGGTCCGCCACGCACACCCCCGTCTGCCGGCCGGTGTAGCGCACGTAGCGGGCGATCGTCGCGGAGGTCCCGCCGGTGCCTGCCGTGGCCACGATCCACGCGGGGTCCGAATAGCGCTCCTGGGACATCTGCGCGAACAGCGACTCCGCGATGTTGTTGTTCCCGCGCCAATCCGTGGCCCGTTCGGCGAACGCGAACTGGTCCATGTAGTGACCGCCGGTCTCGCGCGCGAGGCCCGCGGCGACGTCGTACACCTGGTCCGGGCGCTCCACGAAATGGCAGCGACCGCCATGCAGCTCGATCAGGCGGATCTTGTCACGGCTGGTCCCCTGGGCCATGACGGCGATGAACGGCACCCCGATCAGCCGTGCAAAGTACGCCTCGGACACCGCCGTGGACCCGCTCGACGCCTCGATCACCGGCCGCCCCCTGCGCACCCACCCGTTGCACAGCGCGTGCAGGAACAGCGAGCGCGCCAGGCGGTGCTTGAGCGAGCCCGTGGGATGCGTGGACTCGTCCTTGAGGTACAGGTCCACGCCCCACTCCTCGGGCAGCGGCACCGACAGCAGGTGTGTGTCCGACGACCGGTTGCCCTCCGCCCGCACCTTCGCCACGGCCTCGGCGCACCATCGCCGGGCCTCCGCGTCGAAACGGTCGATGTCCTCCTCGGGCGCCACCGCCGACGATGACGCCGCTGGCTCCCCCACGCTCATTCCTCGAGTGCTCATGAGGGAAGCCTATGCCGGGCCCACTTCCCCGCGGGGCATCCCGTCACCGCAGCCAGCCGGGGTGGGCGTCACCCGTCAGCGCGGTCAGCCAGTAGTCCGGCAGCAGGTCCGCCAATCGCTTCCACACGACCGCCGTGGGATCGTCCCGGTCCGCCACCGCCGCCAGGACGTCCGGCCCGTACGCCGCCAACCGTTCCCGGCACACCCCGCACGGGCTCAGCACGACGACGCTGCCATCCGCCCTGCGGTGCACACACACCGAGGCCACCACCCTGAGGTCCAACCGGTGGGCGGCACAGTACGGTTCGATCTCGTGGCACACCTCGACCGCGGCATTCGGCATGTCCGGGGCGGTTCCGGTGACCACGGCGCCGTCCTCGAGCAGCATGGCCGCCGCACCGTGCTCCGACCCGTCCGGAAACCGGGTTTCGAGTAGTGCCTTGCACTCGGTCACGACGTAGTCCAGAGCGGAAGTGTCCATGGCCGGAGCCTATCGGGGAGCGCGCCGCATGGGTCGATTGGCCAGTCGGCCAGAGTTGCCCGCGGGTCCGCGAGTCCACTGGAATCGGCCGCTGGGCCGGGCTTACCGTGCAAGGGCATGTACTCATGGCGCGAAGCCACCTCAGACGTGTCGAGAGACAACACCGTAGGACCACCTCAGAATCAGGAGCCCGCACCATGAAGTACCTCCCCGGAATCCTCTCTCTGTCCTGCACGATCGCTGGCCTGTTGATCTTCTTCCTGGCCCGCGAGCCCATGCTGGCCATGCTGGTCGCACTGCTCGGTGTGGTGGCCAGCGGTGCGACCACGTTCCGACGCCGGCCCGGCGGACGATCGAACCCTCGGACCGACCGAGGTGACGGTCGCACGGTGGAGCTGCAGCGGCGTCGTCTCCTCGCGGACGTGCAGGCGCACCAGCGCAACGTGGCGCACGAAGGGGGCCCGGCTGCCTCGCAATGAGAGGGCACGAACGTGTGAGGCGGGGCCTGACCGGCGACCCGCGCCGGCCACGAGCCGCCCTGGCTCCGCCCGCCACGACCGCCCCGCCTGATGGTGGCAGCGGCGCTCACCTGTGGTGCAACCCGACCCGGCATTGACCGCCCCAACCACCACTGATACCCGTTCCGCATGAAACTCACGGGTAAGTGTTCTGGGTCACCCATCCATTGTATGAATGGGAGTCTCCGGTTGTCCGGCCCTTTCGCACGCGTGAGAGGCGCGGGACCCGGGCGATCCGTCGGACCCGTTCAGTGGAGGCCCCATGCCCCGTACACTCAACCGCCGCGCGCTCCTGGCCGCAGCGGCGTCGTTACCCGTGCTGGCCGGTGTGGCCGGGTGCTCGGGCGGCTCGAAGGCCGCCGGGGGCTCCCAGCAGCTCGTGTGGTCCACGTACGGCGTGGGCACGGGCACGTACAACGACCTCGCCGCCGTGGCCAACACGCTGACCCAGAAAACGGGCCGCCAGATCCGTCTCATGACGTCGGACACCGGGATCGGCCGTCTGGCCCCGTTGATCAACGGGACCGCGCAGTACTCGCGCACCGGGGACGAGTACTACTACGCGTTCGAGGGCAACGACGAATACTGCTCGGAGCAGTGGGGTCCGCAGGCGCTGCGCCTGGTGTGGACTCCCCCGGGCAACTACGGGGTGCTGGTGCGCAAGGACAGCGGCATCGAGACCGTGGCGGACCTCAAGGGGAAGAAGTTCCCCAAGCTGATCGCGAGCACGTCCATCAACCGCAAGATGGAGGCGATCCTCAACTTCGGCGGCCTCACCGGCAAGGACGTCCAGATGGTGGACGTGACCTACAGCGGTCAGATCGAGGCGCTGAAGACCGGGCAGATCGACACCCTGTACCAGAACGTGGTGGGCGCCAACGTCTCTGAGCTCGCGTCCCAGTACCCCATCCGCTGGCTGAACCTGGGCGGCGGCACACCCTCCCAGTACGCCTCGTGGAAGGAGCTGGCCCCCATGGTTAAGCCCGGCGAGTTCTCCAAGGGCGCGGGTCTGGCCAAGGGCGAGACGGCGGTGAACATGCAGTACACCATCCCGGTGGTCGCCCGCGCGGACCGCCCCGCGGAGGAGGTGGCCGCGCTGGTCGCGGACATGGACCGCTACTACCCGGACTACAAGGACACCACCCCGGACGCCCACCGCTTCGGCACGGACCAGATCCAGCTCACGCCCCTGGTGATCCCGTTCCACGACGCCATGGTGGAGTTCCTTACCAGCAAGGGCCGCTGGAGCAAGGACCTGCAGACCCGTCAGGACGCCCTGCTGGAGCGCGAGCGCCGCATGCACGAGGCCTGGCCCGCGTTCTGGCAGGACCACAAGGACCGCGAGGACCCCAAGTCCGCGCGCAAGGAGTGGGTGACCTGGAAGAAGAGCAATCTCCCCGAGCTTCCCGAGACTCCCGGCACCCTGCCCGGCGCCTCGTCCACCACCGCACCCTCCAGAGGCCACGCATGAGCACCCCGTACCAGACCGGCAACGCCGCCGGCCCCGCCAGTGCCTCGGCTCCCGCTGGCACCGCTGGCCCCATCACCACCCCCGGACCGGCCATCGACCCCCGCACCGGCGCGGAGATCACCGCCACGCACCCGCACGGGGGTGACGACGCCGCCCAGCCCACCATACCCTCGGACGTCTCCCTGCACGACGCGAGCCCGCGCCTCACACCGTTCTGGCGCACCGTGCTGATCGTCCTCACGGTGCTCGGCATCCTGCTGACCATGAACCAGGTGTTCTTCTGGAACGTGGGCGGGGTGACCATCCCCACCAACTCGTTCCTGTACCTGCTGATCGGGCTCTTCGTGCCCATCGTGTTCATCGTGACGCCCCTGCGCCAGCACGCTCCCGGGTCCGCGGCTCGGCAGCGGCGGGGCGTGCCGTGGTACGACGTGCTGCTGGTGCTGGCCGTGGTGGGCACCAGCGTGTACTTCGCGGTGCACGGCATCGAGATCCAGGAGTACGGCTGGCAGTACATGGCCCCCACCCTGGCCACCGTGCTGAGCTTCGTGTTCTGGGCCCTGATCCTGGAGACCCTGCGCCGGGCCGCCGGTCTGGTGGTGCTCGTGATCGCGTTCCTGTTCTCCGTGTACCCGCTGTTCGCGGGGATCATCCCGCTGTCCTTCCTGCAGGGCATCTCCTACGACCTGCCCACCCTGGCCCAGGTGCACAGCATGGGCTTGGACAGCGTGCTGGGCCTGCCCCTGCAGACCGCGGGCACCATCCTGGTGGGCTTCCTGCTGTTCGGCGTGGTGCTGCAGCACACCGGCGGCGCGGACTTCTTCCACGAGCTGTCCATGGCCGTGTTCGGCCGCTACCGCGGCGGCTCCGCCAAGGTGGCCGTGGCCAGCTCCGCGGCCATGGGCATGATGAGCGGCTCGGCGGTGTCCAACGTGCTGACCACGGGACCCATGACCATCCCGGCCATGAAGCGCTCCGGGTTCAGCGCCCGGGTGGCCGGGGCCGTGGAGGCCACCGCGTCCTCCGGAGGTTCCATCACCCCGCCCATCATGGGAACCGCCGCGTTCCTCATGGTCTCCTTCGTGGGCGTGCCGTACACCTCCATCCTGGTGGCGGCCACCATCCCCGCGATCCTCTACTACCTGGGCATCTTCCTGCAGATCGACGGCTACGCCGCCCAGCGCGGCCTGCGCGGCACGCCCAAGAACCTGCTGCCGCGCGCCGGCCACGCCCTGGCCATGGGCTGGCCCTACCTGGGTGCCCTGGCCGTGCTCACGGTGCTGCTGTTCACCACGGACTCCGAGGCGCAGGTGCCATACTGGGTGGTGGCCATCCTGCTGCTGATCGCCCTGGTCAAGCCCAGCGTGACGTTCGGCCCCCGCCAGTGGGTGGACATGGGCGTGGACGTGGGCAAGACGCTCGCGCAGATCGTGGGGATCATCGCGGGCGTGGGCTTGATCCTCGGTGGGCTGACCGCCACGGGCGTGGCCCTGTCCCTCTCGCGTGACCTGGTGGCCCTGGTGGGTGACAACGTGGTGCTCATCCTGATCGCTGGCGCCGTGGTCTGCTTCGTGCTCGGCATGGGTCTGACCATCTCCGCGGCCTACGTCTTCCTCGCCATCGTGATGGTCCCGGCGGTCACCGCGCTCGGCGTGGACCCGATCGCCGCGCACCTGTTCGTCATCTACTGGGCCTCGGTCTCCTACATCACCCCGCCCGTGGGGCTCGCGGCCTTCGCGGCGGCGGGCATCTCCAAGGCCTCCCCCATGGCCACGTGCTTCTCCGCCATGAAGCTCGGCGCGGTGAAGTACGTGGTGCCGTTCGGCTTCGCGCTCAACCCCGCGCTGGTGGCCCAGGGCGAGCCGGTGCACATCGCGCTGGCGTTCCTCTCCAGCCTCGTGGCGGTCTACGCGATCGCCGCGGCCATGGGCGGGTGGCTCACCTTCGTGGAACGGCAGCTGCCCGTTCCCCTGCGGATCGTGCTCGCCGTGGGCGGCTTCATGATGTTCCTGCCGGGGGTGCTGGTCACGCTGATCGGCCTCGCACTGGTCGCCGCAGCGGCAGTCGCGGCGCGCCTGAGCCGGCCGCGCGCCGTCGTCGACCCCGAGACGGGACAGATCACCCATGTGCCGCGGGGCGCCCACGACCCGCGGGACCATGCCGACGACGACGCCGCTGCCTCCACTTCCGAGACCCCACCCTCAGCCCCGACACACAGGTAACGGCATCTGAGGTGTGGCACTGCCCACAGAACCGCACGCCGGGCGGGCAGGTCTACACCTCAGAATCGCAGCGGGCCCGGACACCCGAGGCAGCCGCCCGCCGCCGTCGTCGCCTCCGTACCGCGCCTCCCCTGCAGTCGCCCCGCACCGCACCCAGGCCGCCGTTACCCCCGCGCCGCACCCCGCCCGCCGTTGCCTCACCCACTCGCAATCAATACCCGTTGCGCATCAATTCCCCGACCGTGTGGAGTAGTTCACCCCCGGAGCGGTATGAATGGAGCGAGCAGCCCCGCGCCAGACACCGCGGGAGAACGCACGACCACGAATGGAGCACACACCATGAGCCCAGACCCCAGCGACGTCCTCACCGTGGAGGTGGCGGACGGGATCGCCCTGGTGACCGTCAACCGCCCGGAGGTGCGCAACGCGATCAACGCGACCGTGCTGCAGGCCCTGACCCGCACGCTGGAGGAGCTCGCCGCGGACGACGACGTCCAGGTGCTGATCTTCACGGGCGCCGGGGACAAGGCGTTCGTGGCGGGCGCGGACATCAACGAGCTCGCCGTGCGCACGCCCCGGGACGGTCTGAAGGCCACCATGCAGAGCGTGTACGAGAAGGTGGAGCAGTTCCCCAAGCCCACGATCGCCGCGGTGAACGGGTACGCGTTCGGCGGCGGCCACGAGCTGGCCCTGGCGTGCGACATCCGCGTGGCCTCCACGAACGCGCAGTTCGCGCTGCCAGAGACCGGGCTGGGCATCATGCCCGCCGCGGGCGGCACGCAGCGCCTCGCCAAGCTGGTGGGGCTGGGCCGCGCCACCGAGATCATCCTCACCGGGCGGCGGGTGAAGGCCGACGACGCCCTGGCCATGGGTCTCGTGACAGACGTCGTGGAGCCGGGCGAGCTGCTGGACACCGCCCGCGAGACCGCGAACGCCATCATGTCCAAGGGCCCGCTGGCCATCCAGCTCGCCAAGACCGTGGTCCGCCACGGCTTCGACGTGGACCACCAGACCGGGATCCTGCTGGAGCGCCTGGCCCAGTCCGTGCTCTACAGCAGCGCTGAGAAGGCCGAGGGAACCAATGCGTTCCTGGAGAAGCGCAGCCCGGACTTCCAGGGCGCGGCACAGAAAGAGGTGAACAAGTGAGCAAGAACCCTGTGCAGCAGATCGAGCACGTGACCGTGATCGGTGCGGGCGCCATGGGATCGCAGATTGCCATGGTGTGTGCGCTGGCCGGCTACGACACGGATGTCGTGGACATCGCCCAGGAAGCCGTGGACAGGGCGGCCGAGCAGCTGCGCTCCCGCATGGACCGGGACGTCAGCAAGGGCCGCCGCACCCGGGAGGACGTGGACGCCGCGTTCGAGCGGATGACCTTCTCCACGGACCGGGACGAGTGCGCGGCTCAGGCCGACTTCGTGATCGAGGCCGCGGTGGAGGACCTGACCATCAAGCGCCAGGTCTTCGCGGAGCTGGACGCGGTGTGCCCGGAGCACACCATCCTGGCCACGAACTCCTCGAACATCGTCTCCTCCCGCGTGGCCGACGCCACGAACCGCCCGGAGAAGGTGTGCAACGTCCACTTCTTCAACCCGGCACTCGTGATGAAGTGCGTGGAGGTGGTCCCCAACCCGGCCACCTCGCCGGAGACCGTGGAGACCGCCATGGCGCTGGCCCGGTCGATCGGCAAGGAGCCCGTGCAGCTGAAGAAGGAGGTCCCGGGCTTCGTCGCCAACCGCCTGCTCGGGGCGCTGCGCACCGAGGCGCTGAAGCTCTACGAGGACGGCGTGGCGGACTATGAGGACATCGATGTCGCCGCGAAGACCGCACTGAACCACCCCATGGGGCCGTTCGAGCTCATGGACATGGTGGGAATCGACGTCGTCTACCTGATCCGCCTGGCCGAGTACGAGCAGACGGGTGACCCCGCGTCCCTGCCCGCAGAGTCCATCCGGGAGAAGTACGAGGCCGGCGAGTACGGCCGCAAGTCCGGAAAGGGCTGGTACGACTACGAGTAGGACGCCGGGCGGTCCTCCGCCACCTGCGCACGGCGGGGGCCGCCGTACAAGCTCTGCGCCATGTGCACGACCGCCCGCAGCGCCGGGTTCGGGTCCGCCCCGCGCCACAGGATCTGCACCTCGAGCGGGCGCTGCTCCTCCGCGAGCGGCAGGAACACCACGCCGTCCGAGGACACGTTGTCCCGCACGGTGTCCAGGCTGAGCGCGCACCCGATCTGTGCCGCCACCAGCACCAGCAGGGTCCAGGAGTCCGGCGCCACCTGGGCGATCCTGGGCATGAAGCCCGCCGCCATCGCCATGGAGGTCAGCCGGTTCTGCAGGGCCGCGCCGGGCCCGGTGGGCAGGATCACCCAGGACTCCTCCGCGAGCTGCGCCATGCTCACGCGCTGCTCCCCGGCCAGCGGGTGGTCCGCGGGCAGCACCACCATGAGCTCCTCGTAGCCCAGCACGCTGGAGCGCAGCTCCGCCGGGATGAAGTCCCACCGCCCGATCGCGGTATCCAGCGTGCCGTCCAGCACCTTCTGCATGGCCAGGTGCGAGAACTGCGAGCCGTGCAGCTCCAGGTGGATGCCGGGGCGGTGCACGCGCACGTGCCGGGCGAGCTCGCCCACGGTCCTGTTGATCGACGCACCGGCAAAGCCCAGCCGCACCCGCCCGGTCTCACCGGTCACCGACTTCGCCACGGCAGCGCGCGCGTTCTCGGACGCCGCCACGAGTGCCTTCGCAGGCTCCACGAGCGCCGCGCCGGCCGGGGTCAGTGCCACCTGGCGGGTGCTGCGCTCGAACAGCGCGGTCCCCAGGGACTTCTCGATGCTCTTGATGAGCCTGCTCAGGGGCGGTTGCGCGATCCGCAGCTGGGCCGCCGCCCGTCCGAAGTGCAGCTCCTGCGCCACTGCGAGGAACGCCCTCGCCTCGTGCACCTCCATGGTGGACCTGCCTTTCCTCGTGCGCTGTCGACGCCGCCCGGTCGGCACGACGTCGTCCCCGCCGCGCCGTCGTGACCTCACCGCCGCGGGCGTTCGACGTCGTCGCCACCCAGGGGACGCGCGGCCCACGGCCCGGTCACTGTTGTCCTCAGGGCATCAATGACTGCCTCGTTCTGTATTGGACAGAACATAGTGCCAGTGCTTATGTGGTGCAAGACACATCCTCGTCCCCCTAGGGAGTCCACATGTCCCTGACCAGCAACACCCCCGGCACGGGCCCGCTCAGCGGTGTCGTCGTCGCCGACTTCTCCCGGATCCTCGCCGGACCGTACTGCACCATGCTGCTCGCGGACATGGGGGCCACGGTGATCAAGGTGGAGGGCCCCGAGGGGGACGACACCCGGCTGTACAAGCCGCCGAGCGTCAACGGGATCGGCACGTACTACCTCTCCGTGAACCGCAACAAGCACTCGATCGTGCTGGACCTGAAGGACCCGCAGGATCTGGAGACCGCGTACGAGATCATCGACGCCGCGGACGTGTTCATCGAGAACTTCAAGCCCGGTGGACTGGCGCAGTTCGGCCTCGACGCCGAGTCCGTGGCCGAGCGCTGGCCGCAGCTCGTGCACGCGAGCATCACCGGCTTCGGCACCAAGGGCGGCAGCCACCTGCCGGGCTACGACCTGCTGATCCAGGGGGTCTCCGGGTTCATGTCCGTGACGGGCTCCCCGGACGGACCCCCGCAGCGCGGCGGCGTCGCGCTGTTCGACGTCATCACCGGCCTGCATGCCGCCGTGGCCGTCCTCGGGGCCCTGAACGAGCGCGGCGTCTCCGGGAACGGCCAGCACGTGGAACTGGACCTGCTCTCGGCGGCGCTGTCCGGTCTGGTCAACCAGACCACGGGCTACGCGGCATGCGGCAACGACCCCCAGCGTCTCGGCAACGAGCACCCGAGCCTGTTCCCGTACGGCCCGTTCCCCACCGCGGACAAGGAACTGATCATCACGGTGGCCAACAACTCCCAGTTCACCCGCTTCTCCACCGTTCTGGGAATGCCGGACCTCGTCCGGGACCCCCGCTTCGACAGCGTGGAGCACCGGAACACCAACCGGGAGGAGCTGCGGGTGCTGCTCAACGGCGCGCTGCGCACCGAGACCGCCGAGACCTGGGCGAGCAGGCTGCAGGCCGCCGGCGTGCCGTGCGCTCCGATCCTCAGCATCCCGGAGGGCGTGCAGTACGCGGCGTCGCTCGGCCTGGACCCGGTCGTGCAGGTGGGCCAGGGGGACGAGACGGTGCCGCTCATCAAGAACCCCGTCAGCTACAGCCGCACCCCCGTGTCCTACGACAAGGCCCCGCCGGCACTCGGCGCGGACACCGAGGACGTCAGGCAGTGGCTGCGCACCCACCGAAAGGACCCGTCATGAGCGAGCTGCTCGAGAACCCCGACTTCTTCCTCCTGGACCAGGACCTCTCCGCGGAGGAGACCGCCCTACGGGACCGCGTCCGCGCGTTCGGCCGCGAGCGCATCCTGCCCGTGATCAACGAGTACTGGGAACGGGGGGAGCACCCCGAGCCGGTGTTCGCGGGGCTCGCGGAGCTGGGCATCGTGGGCACCTTCATCCAGGGCTACGGCTGCCCGGGGCTCTCCCGCCAGGCGGCGGGGCTGGTGGCCCGGGAGATGGGCCGGGTCGACGGCTCCGTGAACACGTTCTTCGGCGTGCACTCCAACCTGTGCATGGGCAGCATCTACATGCTCGGCAACGAGGAGCAGCGTCAGCGCTGGCTGCCCGCCATGGCGGAGGTCGAGAAGACCGGGGCGTTCGCGCTGACCGAGCCGGACCACGGCTCGGACTCCGTCTCCTTGGAGACCTCCGCCCGCCGGGACGGCGACCACTGGGTGCTCAACGGCCACAAGCGCTGGATCGGCAACGGCCACGCCGCGGACGTGACCGTGCTCTACGCCCGCGACGAGGCAGACGGGCAGGTCAAGTGCTTCGTCGTGCAGAAGCAGCAGGACGGCAGCTACCCGCAGGGCTACGAGCCCACCGTGATCGAGGGCAAGGTGGGCAAGCGCGCCATCAACCAGGCGGACATCATGATCGAGAACCTGCGGATCCCGGACGAGAACCGCCTGGAGCACTGCAACAGCTTCAAGGACGTCAACAAGGTCCTCAAAGCCACTCGGGGCGGTGCGTCCTGGGAGGCCGTGGGCCACGGCATGGCGGCATTCGAGATCGCGGCGAAGTACGCCCTGGAGCGCGAGCAGTTCGGGCTGCCCATCGCCAACTACCAGCTGGTGCAGGAGCGGCTGGCCACCATGCTCTCGGACCTGACCTCCATGCAGCTGCTGTGCACGCGCATGGCGCACCTGCAGGAGACCGACCAGCTCACGGACGCCATGGCCTCGCTCGTGAAGATGACCACCTCCCGCAAGGCCCTGGAGATGTGCCGCACCGCCCGGGACATGCTTGGCGGCAACGGTCTGCTGCTCGAGAACCACATCGGCCGTCACCTCACGGACATGGAGGTGGTCTCCACCTACGAGGGCACCGACTCCGTCCAGGCGCTCATCGTGGGCCGCGCGATCACGGGAGTCTCGGCCTTCACCCGCACCCGCCGTTGAGTCACGGGCTGGCGACGGGCTGGGCCACCGACCGGGTTACGACGCCGCCGCTCCCGCACCCTTGCACGCCCGTCACCCCCCGCGCGGGGTGGCGAGCGCGACCGCCGTCCCACCTCACAGCCCCGGCATAGCGGGACGTGCCACCATGGTGTCCGGCCCACTGCACTGCAGGGCGGGCCGCCCGTGCCGTCCCCCTCTCAGTCCGGTGAGGTAGTCCTTCCGTGTCCTACGCGTCCTTCCCCCCTGGTCCCCACGCCTCGTACCCCGCCCCCGGTGCGCCGGCTCCCGGAGCACCCCGCCGCGTGCGGGCGCGCTCGGTGGTGGGCACCCTGGTGGTGCTCGCGCTGCTGTGGGGCCTGGTGCTGGTCGTCGCCCACGCCGGGCTGCAGACCGTCACGGGCCAGGCCCTGGACGAGGTGGCCCTCGCGCAGGCGAAGGCGGACCGCAATGCTTACTTCCCCCGCCCGGTGCTCGTGCTCGCCCAGTACGCCCCGGAGGTCGTCGCGCTGCTCGCGGGCGTCCTGGCGCTCGTGTGGGCGGTGCGCTACCGCCGCTGGACGGCCGCCCTGTGCGCGGCCGGTGCGGTGATCGCGGCGAACGTGACCACCCAGTTCCTCAAGCACGGCGTGCTGGACAAGCCGGACCTGGGCATCCAGCAGATCGCGTCCAACTCGTTCCCCTCGGGCCACACCACCGCCGCGGCGTCCTTCCTCATGGCGCTGCTGCTGGTCGCACCCCCGCACCGCCGCGCCCGCGCGGGGCGCTGGGGGGCCTTCCTCGCGGCGGTCGTGGGCATGCTCACCGTGGTCAACGGCTGGCACCGCCCCTCGGACGCCGCCGCCGCCGTGCTCGTGGTGGCCGGATGGGGTCTCGTGGCGGCGCTCGCGGAACGGCTGATCGGTTTCGCCCTCGCGCGCACCGGGCGGGCCCGCCGCGGTTCCGCGGGTGCCGGGCTGCGCCGCTACCGGGAGGACCGCTCCCGCCGACGCCGCCGTCTCTCGTGGCGTGAGGACCGCGGGGACAGCGCCTACGTGCCGCCCGCCCACGAACGGCAGGCGGAGGAGCGCGAGTGGGCGTCGTCGTCAGGGCGCGAAGATCCGCGCGGTGGCACACGAAACAGCGGGGAGTGGAACGACGCCGCGCAGAGTCACGCCGCGTCGAACGGCGGCGGCCAGCGGGCGGCGTCGTGGGACCGGCAGTCACCGAGCCGCGAGGCGGAGGACGGCAGCCCGTGGTTCCCGGCCCGTCCGCGCACGGCCACGGCGTTGATCCTGGTGGTGCTCACTGCGGTCCTGCTCGCGGCAGCCGTGTGGTGGCCCTACCCGACCGTGGCCGGGACGCTCGCCGGGCGCATCACGGTGCTGGCGGGGTACCTGGGTATTGCTGCGGCGGCGGCTCTGGGGTGGGCTGCGGTGGCTGCGCGCCTGCGGTCTCCGATTCGATGAGCGCCAGCCGGTCCAGGAACACGCGGGCTACGCCAGCCTGGTAGGGCAGGCGGTACATCGCCGCGGTGGACGGGCCCTCGCCCGAGTCCAGGACGTCCTGGGCGCGGCGCACCGCCAGCTCCATGGTGTCTGCCTGCTGGGCCACGAAGTTCGCGGTCACCGGCGTGCCGTGGCCCGGCACGAAGGCGGTGTAGCGCTCCAGGGTGGCGAGCGCGCGCAGCGACTCCGCCCAGCGCTGCGGGTAGGCGTCCTCGAAATTGGGGTCAGCCCCCTCCTCCACCAGGTCACCGCAGAAGACGACGTCCTCCACACCCACGCAGACGTCGTTGTCCGTGTGGCCCGGGCCCAGGAAGAACAGGGTGACCGGGCGCTCGCCCAGGTCGATGCGCGTCAGCGAGGGCCTGCGGCCGTTGCCGGGAAGCGTGTTGGTGGGCAGCACGAGCTGGGTGTCGATCCCGGAGCCCTCGCCCATCTCCGGCTCCTGAGTGCTCACGATGCTGCGCTGGAACTCGCCCACCACACCCATGGCGGTGGCGCACGCTTTGTGGGCCCAGAACTCGGTGGCACCGGCGCGCGCGAACACGGCGTTGCCCATGTAGTGGTCGTAGTGGGCGTGGGTGTTGACCACGGTCAGCGGCAGCGTGGTGATGTCCCGCACGGCGGCCAGGATCTCCCGCCCCTGCCGCGGCCCGGCACCCGTGTCGATCACCAGGGCGCGCTGAGTGCCAACCACGAGACCGGAGTTCAGTCTCCAGTTCTCGGTGCCGATCACGTAGACGCCGCGGCGCAGCTCCTGGGTGCGTGCCATGGAGCCATTCTATCGGCTGGGCACCGGCTCCCCGCATCCCAGCCGCAGGTGGGAAGGGTCAGACTGGGCCCGGTGCTACTGTGTGCCGCGTGTCCGCCCCCACGCCAGAGAACGCCCTGAGCCCGGCTGGTCGCTTCGCACCCTCCCCCTCCGGGGACCTGCACCTCGGGAACCTGCGCACGGCCCTGGCCGCGTGGGGTTTCGCGCGGGCCACCGGCCGCCGCTTCCTGCTGCGTGTGGAGGACCTCGACCGGGTCAAGCAGGGTGCCGCGGAGCGCAACGTGGCGGACCTGCGAGAGCTCGGCCTGGACTGGGACGGGCCCGTGGCGCTGCAGTCCGAGCGCATCCCGCTGCTCCTGGACCGTGTCCGCACCCTCACGGACGCCGGGCTCACCTACGAGTGCTACTGCACGCGCCGGGAGATCCACGCGGCGGCCTCCGCACCGCACGGCATCCCGGGGGCCTACCCCGGCACCTGCCGGGAGCTGAGCGCGGCCGAGCGCGAACGCCGTCGTGCGCAGCGGCCCCCCGCCCTGCGGCTGCGCGCGGAGGTCACCGAGTTCGCGGTCCGGGACGAGCTGGCCGGGCCGTTCACGGGAGCGGTGGACGACATGGTGCTCGTGCGCAACGACGGCACCCCCGCCTACAACCTCGCCGTGGTGGTGGACGACGCCGAGCAGGGCGTGGACCAGGTGGTGCGCGGGGACGACCTGCTCCCCTCCGCACCGCGCCAGGCGTACCTCGCCGCACTGCTGGGCCACCCGGCGCCGTCCTACGCACACGTGCCGCTCGTGCTCGGCCCGAGCGGCGAACGGCTGGCCAAGCGCGACGGTGCGGTGACCCTGCGCGAGCTGCGGGAGCTCGGGTACTCCACGGGGGATGTGCTCACGTGGCTGGCCACCTCCCTGGGGATCGAGCAGCCCGTGCGCACCACCGCGGACGTGCTGGAGCACTGGGATCCCTCGGCATGGCTGCGGGAACCCACCGCGTTCCAGCCGTGGCCGGAGAGGCGGACGGGCTGACGCCCTGGTTCTCGTCGTCCCTCCGACGGCGCAGCGACCGCTCAACGGCGGGGCCGGGGCCGGTCCCGGAAGTGTCCACCAACGCCGCAGCACCGGCTCGGTCGAACAGCCAGGTGGCGTCGGATTCGCCGGCGCCGTGGCACCGTTCGAGGGCGCCCGACGCGCCACGTTCCCACCCCTGCTACGGGGCCCGTCCCGCAGCGGGTAGCCTAGTGAGTTGCCTCACCCACCCCGGCCGCGCCCACACGCACGCATCCCTGCACCGGGCGCAGTCTCCCGTTCCCGCACCGGAAGGCACGCGCATGTCCGATCAGGCGTACCAACTCATCGCGATCCTGGCGTACTTCGTCGCCATGATCTGCATCGGCCTCTGGGCCAACAGCAAGACGAAGGACCTCGACGACTACATGCTGGGCGGACGCAACCTCAAACCCGGGGTGGCGGCGCTCTCCGCCGGCGCCTCGGACATGTCCGGGTGGCTGCTCATGGGCCTGCCCGGCGCGGTCTACGTGTCCGGGCTCGTCGGTGCCTGGATGGCCATCGGTCTCACCGTGGGCGCATGGGTCAACTGGAAGATCGTGGCCCCGCGACTGCGCGCCTACACGGAGGTCTCCAACAACTCCATCACCATTCCGTCCTTCCTGGACAACCGCCTGAAGGGCAACAACCGGATCCTGCGCGTGGTCTCCGGGCTCATCATCCTGGCGTTCTTCACGTTCTACGTGTCCTCCGGCATGGTGGCCGGTGGCGTGTTCTTCCAGTCCTCGTTCGGCACGAGCTACCTCACCGGCATGCTCCTGGTGGCCGGCGTGACCGTGCTCTACACGTTCTTCGGCGGCTTCCTCGGCGCGTCCTACACGGACCTGTTCCAGGGGCTGCTGATGCTCGCCGCGCTCATCATGGTCCCCGTGGTGGGTGTCTTCCTGGTGGGTGGACCCGGTGAGATGGTCCGCCGCGTGCAGAACGTGAACCCGGACGCGCTGTCCCTGGTGGCCGGTGGCACCGTGATCAGTGTCATCTCCGCCGTGGCGTGGGGCCTGGGCTACTTCGGCCAGCCGCACATCATCGTGCGCTTCATGGCCATGCGCACCCCGGCGGACGCCAAGCCCGGACGCCGCATCGGCATCACCTGGATGCTGCTCACCGTGCTGGGCGCCGTGGGCACGGCACTGGTGGGCCTGGCCTACTACGGCAACCGTCCGGGCGAGCAGCCCACGGACCCCGAGGCGATCTTCCTGGACATGTCCCAGGTGCTCTTCCATCCCCTGATCGCGGGCCTGGTGCTCGCTGCCGTGCTGGCGGCGATCATGTCCACGATCTCCTCGCAGCTGATCGTCTCCTCCTCAGCGCTCGTGGAAGACCTCTACAACCTTGCCGTCAAGCGCACCCCCAATCCCAAGACGCAAGTGTGGCTGGGTCGCGGCGGCGTGCTGCTGGTCGCCGTGGTGGCCGCGGGCCTCGCATGGCAGCAGAACTCCACCATCCTGGACCTCGTGAGCTTCGCGTGGGCCGGCTTCGGCGCCGCCTTCGGTCCCGTGGTGCTCATGAGCCTGTTCTGGCGCAAGCTCACCCACGCCGGTGCCATCAGCGCCATGGCGGTGGGTGCCATCGTGGTCTTCACGTGGCAGTACACCCCGTGGAGCGACCTCTACGAGATTGTCCCCGGGTTCGTCCTGGGCGGGCTGGTGGGCATCGTGGTGTCCCTGCTGACCCACCGTGAGAACCCCGAGATCGACCGTGAGTTCGACGAGACCCTGCGCCTCGTGCGCCACCCCGAGCAGGCGGACCCCGCCGCGGCCGCACAGGCCGCAGCCGCAGGTGACGCCCCCGCCGGAACGCTCTGACCGCGGCCGGGTGACCGTCACCGCCTGAGCCCCGCGGTCCGGTCATCTCCCGCGGGCCACCGCCGGCTGAGACGTGCGGCCCCGCACGGACGGTGGCCGTCACGGCACAGGCTCCGCGGTGGCGTCGTCGTCGACAACGAACGATCCCCGCACCCTCCAACCGGAAGGTGCGGGGATCGTCGTCTGTCAGCTGCGGCTCAGAAGCCGAGGTCGCTCAGGGTCTTGCGCATCGCGTCCGCGGAGGCGTGCAGCTGCTGCTCCTCCCGCTCGCCCATGGGGATCTGCAGCCGCTGGCCCACGCCGGTGCCACCCACCACGGAGGGCACGGACAGTGCGACCCCGCTGATGCCCCGGTAGTCCTCGAGCACCGTGGACACGCTCATCACCGCGTGCTGGTCCTTGAGAACGGCCTCGGCGATCCGCGCCCCCGAGAGACCGATTGCGTAGTTGGTGGCGCCCTTGCCCTGAATCACGCGGTAGGCGGCGTTGACCACCTCTGCGCGCAGCACCTCGAGACGCTCCTCGGTGAAGGGACGGCGCCCGTCCACCTCCCACTCCCGCAGAGGCACCTGACCGATGGTCGCCGAGGACCAGACCGGGAACTCCGTGTCACCGTGCTCGCCGATGATGTAGGCGTGCACGCTGCTCGTGTTCACCTGCGCCTCGTTGCCGATCAGCCAGCGCAGCCGGGAGGTGTCCAGCACGGTGCCGGAGCTGAGCACCCGCTGGTACGGCAGACCCGTGATCCGCTGGGCCACCACCGTGAGCACGTCGCACGGGTTGGTCACGAGCACGTACACGGCCTGCGGTGCCTGCTCGACCAGCTGCGGCATGAGGGACTTGAGGATCGCGGTGTTCGCACCGGCCAGGTCCAGGCGGGTCTGACCGGGCTTCTGCTTGGCGCCGGCGGTCACGAGGATGATGTCCGAGTCCTTGAGCACGGCGACGTCGTCCGAGCCCTCCACCCGCACTCCCGGGGCGAACATCTGCCCGTGGGAGAGGTCCAGGGCCTCGGCCTCGACCTTCGCGGTCTGCAGGTCGTAGAGGGCGATGTCCGTGGACACACCCCGGATCATGGCGGCGTAGGCCAGCGAGGTCCCCACGGACCCCGCCCCCACGACACCGATCTTCGTGCGACGGACAGTGGTTTCGATCGATGCGTTCACGGGTGTCATCTCCGTTCGATTCCGGCGACCTGCACCGGCCCGAAGGTTCCGCCCCGGGCCGTCGCAGTTGGCGGGAACCGCCGACCCCGCCTCCATCCTCGGTGGTGGTGCGCAGCGCGCTCCCACCAGGTATTTTCCTCCGCCCCGCTGGGTTCCGGCAATGATGCGCCCCATGCAGGGCACGCGTGTTGCGCGTGGGCCGGGTGGGACGGACGGGGACGACGGCGTCACCCGCGTGGGCGGGGACAGCGCCGTCGTCCGGGTGGGAGACAACGACGACGCCGCGCTGGGGGCAGGTTCCAGGGGTCCTCGCAACACCTGGTTGTTTAGTCAGTGATTAGTAGATCACGCAGACGCTGGGCTGGGTTCTTCCAGTCCAGCGTTTTGCGTGGTCGCCCGTTGAGTTCCTGGGCAACA